>NZ_JJQL01000051.1:0-33382 GCF_000979975.1 Methanosarcina sp. 1.H.A.2.2 | reverse complement strand
GTCAATATAGGATGAACTCTTATAGACTGTATTAGAAGAAGCTTCACGCAGGCGGTTATCCGTTGCGCCAGTAACAGTTACATTTACAGTCACTACAGGTTCAGTCACTGCAGGTGCTTTCTTTGTTATGTTAAGCTCTGGCTCCTTACTTTCAATTCCGCAGTCACTGCTGTAGAATGCAATATAATTGTTGCTTTCAGTTTTTGCTTTTATCAAAAAACCGGTATTCTCATATTTTCCACTGGTGTACTCTTTTACGAGCTCGGTTACGTTCAGTTCATAGTATCTGTTGTCAGGCAGGGTACTGCCCTTAATAGTCATTGTGGCATATGGAGTACTGCCCTGCAAAACACCGTTTTTATCGTACCAGTCTCCTCCTGGATTTTTCCATGCAATACCAATGTTTCTCTTATTCCAGCTCACATAGTCAGGATTCCATGAATCAGCAGGCCTGTAAACCTCAATCACAGTATCTGCTGGTCTTGAGTTTCCTGCCGGATAATACCAGAAGAGAGAAAGAGCCGCATTACTAACTTCGGTAGAACCTGTGTACTCGCTCAGGTTAAACCACATTGCATCCCTATACCTGCCAGTACTCAGTCCACCAACATCGATAAAGGAAGTTTCCTGGAAAACGGTTTCAGGGGCAGCCTCACGCATGCGGTTATCCGTTGCACCAGTAACAGTTACATTTACAGTCACTACAGGTTCGGTCACTACAGGTGCTTTCTGTGTTATGTTAAGCTCTGGCTCCTTACTTTCAATTCCGCAGTCACTGCTGTAGAATGCGATATAATTGTTGCTTTCAGTTTTTGCTTTTATCAGAAACCCGGTATTTTCGTACTTTCCACTGGTGTACTCTTTTACGAGGTCGGTTACATCCAGCTCATAGTACCTGTTGTCAGGCAGGGTACTGCCCTTAATAGTCATTGTTGCATAGGGCATGCTTCCCTGCAAAACACCGTTTTTATCGTACCAGTCTCCTCCTGGATTTTTCCATGCAATACCAATGTTTCTCTTATTCCAGCTCACATAGTCAGGATTCCATGAATCAGCAGGCCTGTAAACCTCAATTACAGTATCTGCTGGTCTTGAGTTTCCTGCCGGATAATACCAGAAGAGAGAAAGAGCCGCATTACTAACTTCGGTAGAACCTGTGTACTCGCTCAGGTCAAACCACATTGCATCCCTGTATCTGCCAGTACTCATCCCGCCTATGTCAATAAAGGACGAACTCTTATAGACTGTGTTAGGAGACGCTTCGCGCAGACGGTTGTTGTAGACCTCTTCTGCTGTGGACGAGGAGTTTTCCTGTTTGACAACGCTTATAGCTGCTGTAGCCGAATCTGTCAGTTTTCCATCGCTTACCTCAAAGGTTAAGCTGTATGTCCCCTCCTGTCCGGCAACCGGAGTCCAGCTAAAAACCCCCGATTTGCTGTCAAAAGTAGCACCTGTGGGAATGCCTGAAGCAGAGTATGCGAGACTGTCTCCGTCTGCATCCGAAGCGCTTACTGTAAAGGTAAGGCTTTTTCCAGCTTCAACAGTAACATCCGGGATGGAATTTATCACAGGGGCCTGATTATCTACTATTGGTGTTCCTGATTTTGAAGCATACTTTGTGTTCCCGAATGCCCCTATGTTGATCCTGCCTCCGTTGTCATCAGGCTCATTTGAGTAATCAGAGGAAGCAGATCCAGCATCAATGCATGGAGAACTTGTGCTATCTTTTACCCAGGTTTCCCCATTCCAGCGACCTGCTACTGATTTGAGATGGTAATCCCCACTGTTACTATTCACGAAAAGAGGATCTACATAGATATCTGTTGCTGAGTTAACATTTTTATAGTTCCCGGCTGTGTTGCTGTAGAGACAGTTATTTTCCAGCACAATTTTGTGGGAGCTGGTAAGACAGTTTAAAACTCCGTATCCAGTACCGGTTCCTTTTGTGGTTCTGGGGACAGTATTAGTAATTATATTATTTCGGACTGTTGTCGTGAATCCAGTTCCTGAGGGTCCCGCATTAGTATCAGTCATGTACATGTTCACGACTGCAGCGTTATGAACTCCGTCAAAGACGTTATTTTCGATCAGGACATTATGAAAACCACTGCCTAAAACCCCCCCAACCCATTGAATATTCTTATTTGTGCCACTGCCATTGAAAATGTTGTTGTGGATATAGCAACTTGATAATCTTTTATCATATGCTCCGGCGGTCCCGATAACCCAGATACCTGGTCCGTAGGTATTTGTAATTAAATTATCATAGATTTCTACACCCATATTACCGGTGGATCTCTGAACCTGAATACCTGGACCCGCATCCGGATAAGAATCAATAAAGTTGTCGTGGAATTTTACGTTATCCGAGTTCCAGACCCGGAGAGCGCTATTTATCCGACATGTGATTTTGTTATTCCATGCCTCTACATTATTAGATTCAATAGCATAAAGCCCGTCGTGTCCAAGCAGAGAGATTGTGTTGTTATAGAATCGGATATTTTCACAGTAGTATGCTCGCAGCCCATCCCCATGTCCATCATGCATATACATATTACAAACTGTTATGTTTTTTACTCGACCAAAATATATACAGTTGTAATATCCTTTTCCTTTTGGAGTTTCGGTGTTTCCGGGATAGTTCACATTTATTTCAAATCCTCTTACAGTAAGATTGGTTACAGGACCCTTGCTGCCAATTAAGGGTATCATAGGAGAATTAGTCCATCCTGCATGGTCAACTAATTTGACAACCGCGTCTGAATCACCTTCAAGAACCGTGTTACTACTTTGAATGTAAATGGTATTCTCTATGGTATAGGTAAAAGGACCTTTAAGATAAACGGTGGCGTAGTCGGGATTCTCTGCCACGAATTTAAGGGCCTGATTTATCTGTACATCATCGGCTTTTCCATCACAGTTGAAGTCCCCGCTGCCGTCCCCCGCAACGTAAACAATAGGAGGCGTGGGAGTCTTGCATAAAGCAGTAGGAACACTAGCAAGGACAAGACAGCCTATTAGGAAAAAGATTACAAATTTTCGATTCAACATCGCTGTTATTTTAGGCCGACCGGAATCAAATTTTTTCCCGACTTCCGGGTGCAAAGAGTCAGTTTTTTCATGGGCAAACATACTGTAAAAAATGGAAATGTTGATTAAACACTCGTTTAATTTATTTCCTCTGCAATTGGTCCACTTAGTGAGGTTTTGCAAATATTATCCACTCCCTAACCTTAGTGAATTTACAAAGAGCTCTGGTGATAATTTTCAGCCCAGAGGCAAATGTGTTTGTGAGGTGCATACTGGCAAACGAATATGATTCTCTTTTGCCAGACAACGTCTCATCTGTAAGTCAATTCCCCCCTTCTATACAAACAATCAAAATTAATTTAGCCAAAACATATTACTAAATTTCAATTGTTCTCATTGTAAATTAGCCTTTATATTATAAAAAAGTGTATGCAAATCTTTAAATATATTTAAAGAGTCACAAGTGAAATATTTTATTCAGTCTGGTGCTAGATTTTGTGATTGAGTCGTGTAGATAATAAATTGAGACACGTTCCGACAATAGACAGAATTTCAATGTATATCCCCCATAATTAATTACTTTTAATCACATCATTACAAACAGCCAGTACTTTTCTTGCAACACTATGCCAGCTGTGATTTTCAACAACATATCTACAACCCTTATCACCCATCAAGCTCCTTGCATTTTCATCGGGAAGTAATTTTATCACAGCAGCTGCAAGTTCTTCAGGGTCCTCGGGTGTTACTGAAATTCCCCCGCCAGAAACCTCGATTAAGTCTTTTACCCCTGGAATGCCACTTGCTACAAGGGGTTTCCCGCAGGCAAGGTATTCATATGTTTTTAACGCTGATAAACCGATTTTCGAATTTCGTTCACGAATAAATGGGGCAACACAGATATCCGATGCATTAATGTACATGGGTACCTTTTCGTATGAGATTCTTCCAGTAAAAAAAAACTTCTCCGATAAACCCAGATTATCTGCTAGTTGCATCCATTCTTTTTTCATAATGCCGTCTCCAACAACCATAAAACGGACATCAGCATATTCTTTTAGGATTAATGGAGCTGCTTTGATTAGATATTCAACACCTTGCCAGGAGACCAAATTCCCAACAAAACAGACATAGTATAATGAAGTATCCAAATTTAATTCCCATTTTACTTTATTTTTCTCCATTGGGGTAAATAAATCCGTGTTAGCACCATTATTAATTACAACAATTTTGGATTCAGGAATGGAATATAGATCCATAAGTCCTTTTTTTACTCCACTCGTTACAGCAACTAATTTACTACATCCATTAAAATTTATATTTTCTATTAACCTTGCAATCTTAATATTCAGTTTTGATGAACCTTGAATAATCATTTCATCAATTGTAAGACCATTAACTTCTCCAACTTGAGTAATTTTTAACAGAGACGATACAATAGAAGAAGAGATACTGTTTCCAGCCAATCTTGTATAAAATAAATCAGGTTTTATTTTGATCGAATAATAACTAAGATACGAAAAAAGAGCTAGTTGATATATGAATATATTTAAATAATTAGCAAATGGGAACTGGAAATGAGTAGAGGGGACTTCTATGATATTAGAGTTCTTAAAGTTTCCATTTTCTGAACTTTTAGAAAAGAGAAACACGTCAACACCTAGATTTTGAAGATTGTTAAATACTTCAATTGCATGGACATTGGATCCATTAAACAAATCCAATTGCCTTCCATAAATAATAAATAATTTCATGAATCGTAACTCCCAATAAATATATGGAGGCGTTGTAGTTTATATTAATATTTTCTCACTTATTGTTTCTGCACCATAACATTACGAATCCGAAAAACTTTTGACTATTTACTAACGAAAAGATAGGTAAATCATTCATCTTAATGGAACAGTTGGTCATATAGTTTTTCAAACCCATCTGTAATTGTTTCCCAATCATAATTTTTTACAATATGGTCCCTGGCACTGTGCCCAATTCTGTATCTGAACTCTTCATTCTCTAACAGATATATTATTGATTCAGCTAGTTTTTCGGGATTCTTTGGGGGCACCAATAAACCATTTTCACTCTCCTTTATTAATTCGAAACTTCCTTCAACGTTTGTTGCAATTGAAGGAATACCACATGACATAGCTTCCATTAAACTCGTTGGGAATCCTTCTCTATAAGAAGGCAATACAAAAATAGTTGCATTTTGATAATATTCGATAATCTGTGATTTACTTAGAGAACCCGTAAATACAAAATTATCTTCCAATTTAAGTTTATTCACCTGCTTTTTTAAATTATCTAATATAGTTCCGGATCCTACCAAAATAAATTTCACATCAGGATATTTTTTGCATACAATGCTTGAACATTCGATTAAATCTGATAATCCTTTAAACACTTCAAACCGGCCAGTATATAATACGTACCTTAAATTTGATCTGTTTTCAGAGGGTCTAAAGAAATTAGTATCAACTCCATTATGAACTATAGTTATTTCTTTTTTTAGTGGGTGATATATTCTTAAATCATCAGCACAGGAATTAGATACAGCTGTCAGTACATCACTTTTCTCAACAATTTCTTGTTCGATTTTAAATAGACGTTTGCGTAATAGTTTTACAATAAAAAAATGCAACGTTTTTGTTTCCATATGGTCCAATTTTTTTTTAGAAGCACCGTGTGAAGTGAATATAACATTCCACGAATTATTGAAAACTGGTTTTACTGGTATAAGTGTACCATGCAAATGAATTAAATCAAAATTAAACTTCAAAGATTTGAGCAATTTATTGATATACAATTGATGAATTTTGAACGGAGATGGAAAAAACGGGACAAATCTAACCCTATAAACAGAAACCCCCTCTATCTCTTCACAATATGTTTTTCTCCAGGTTCCTCTCGTAATAACTGTAACGTCGTGTCCTCTTTCTACAAGTCGTTTTGACAAATTATAAACATAAGTGCTGATACCACCTACATCTGGCGGGAACTCAGAAGTATACATGCAGATTTTCATAATTTTAGTCCTACTACAATTAAATAAAAATGAGACATATTTGATCCGATAGAAGATAAATAAAACAATCTTACTCGAAAGATGATCATAATATACTTATTTTGTATCTATTCAACGTACCCAAAATCATCCTAATGATGTTGATTTTGCGATCTCGGATACCTGAACATACTACCTCTGTTAAAACTGAAAAACATAATCAATAGCCAACAATTAACTAAAATGGAGTCAGCTTGGTTTGCTTATTTTGTATTTAAGAAGCTGCTTATTGATGCTGTTTTTTCCTGCGCTGGGTAGTTACACTTATTTTGGATATTATTTGCGTAATCCCTCTATAATATGAATTATACGGGAATCCACCTTTTGAGATCCCTTTTAGTAATTCTGCACATCCATCTTTATATTTTCTATTAAACAAAAGATCATAAACACCACGGTCACACAAATATCGGCCCTGGTTCTTTATTTTCATTTCATCAATTAAGTTATTAAACTCAATTGATTCATAACTATCATGACTATAATTTCTTCTTTCTATTGCAAATTCTCTGGCAATATCTGCATATATTCTCTGTAAAGTATGATGTTGCATAGTTAAACTGTTATCAGAAACTCTCCATCTAATAAGAGGTTGTGCGATGTTAGACAATTTGTACTTGTCACTAAGTCTCAAAATCAGATCATAATCCTGTGAATATCGAAATTTTTCTCTATAAGATCCCACATCATCTAAAGCTTTCCTTCTGACCATTATAGAGCTATGAATAAAAGGATTAAGATTATTCATAAATTTATTCACAAAATCCGGTTGTGACATTACATTCATAAAGCCAATTTTATTCCCGAAACTGTTTATTAAATAAGCTCCAGATCCGACTAATCCAACATCGGGGTGATTATGTAAGTAATTAATCTGTTTCTCCAGCCTTGAGGGTTCTGCAAGATCATCCGAGTCCAATCTTGCAACAAACTCTCCATTGGAATTTTTAATACCAACGTTAAGAGAAATCGTCAAACCAATATTCTTTTCATTGTCAATTACTTTGATCCGAAGGTCCTTTTCTGAAAATTGATTAATTATTTCTAAAGTATTATCCGAAGAAGCGTCATTTATAATCACAAGTTCCCAATCATCATAAGTTTGATTTAATATACTGGAAATTGAGTCCGAAATAAATTTTTCCGAATTATAAGCAGACATTACAACACTAACGAGATCTTTTTTCATAGAGGAATCAACCATTTTATAATTTTTTTAGATTACTTTCGATTACCCTGTAATTTCATCTCATTGCAGATATTCGGAATTCTTTTAAGGAGTTATATTCACTCAGCTTTAAAATCTATAATTTTTTGCCTCAAAAAATAAAGCGATAACCCTATATAATTATGAAAACCAAATCCTGATTAGTATAGAACTCTCCGGATTCATAGATCTAATCATTTGTAGAGATATTCGTTTTCTCTAAACCATTCGATAAATTTATCTAATCCTTCAACAATGTTTGTTTCCGCTTTCCAATTAAGCAACTTTCTTGCTTTTGTTACATTAGACTTAGTATTCTTGACATCGCCTTTCTGAGTATCTATATACTTTATTTTTGCCTGTTTTCCGACGGTTAACTCTATTTGTTTTATCAAATCATTGACAGTAATATTGTTCCCGCCACCGATATTCACCACTTCTCCTACAACATCACTTGTTGCTGCCAGAAAATTTGCTTCAACTATATCATCAACATAAGTAAAATCTCGGGTTTGAGATCCATTCCCATAAACCGTTATTTCCTCATCATTAAGTATCTTACTAACAAATTTGAAAATCGCCATATCGGGCCTTTGTCTCGGACCAAAAACGGTAAAATATCTCAAAGAAATAGTTGGCATGCTGTAATTTGTGCAATATAACGAGCATAAATGCTCAGCTGCCAATTTAGTAACACCGTAAGGAGAGACTGGATTTAATAAAGATTTTTCATTCATCGGTAGCTCATCAGTATTTCCATATACAGATGAAGAAGAAGCATACACAAATTTTTTAATATTACTGTCCTTATAATATTCGAGCAGTTTTTGAGTCAATCTGATGTTGTATTCAAGATAAGTATCAAAATATTTTCCCCATGATGCCCTGACACCGGCCTGTGCGGCCTGATGGAAAACATAATCTACATCAGGGTATTTGTCAATAGAGAGCAAATCTTTATTTATAAACTCAAAATTATCATGGTTCAAAGCTGTATACAGATTATTATCTTTGATATTTTTAGAGTAGTAAGCGGTAAAACAGTCAACACCTACTACCTCATATCCTTCTTTCAATAATCTTTCAGTCAAGTGAGATCCTATAAACCCAGCGCAACCAGTAACCAGTGCTTTCATCAAGTACGCCTCTGTAATGAAGTTGTGGAAATATTAAACTTACTTTAAATTGATGGCTTTTCGGTGTTTTGTGCGGGTTGATAATAATTACCCGGTTGAAAAGTGACCGCCCCAAATGATACACATTGATCTTGAATATGTTTTTCCAAACAAAAATGTATTCAAACATTATATGTGTTGTACTATGTTTAGAAGTTTACTCTAAATTATCCACAAATAGTGAAGAGCCAATATTATTCATGTCGATTGGGAAGATTAGTCTCATCACAGCATGCAGTATTTCCTGTAAACATTCCTATATATCATAAAAGTCGTTTGATTGTCAACATAATCATCAAGAGTATGGGCCCAGGGCGCAAGTAACCGTCCATATAGTGATCTTATAAATATTTCAGAATTTGGAGATTGGTCTGAGTTTCAATTCCTGAGCCTTTTTTTCTATTCAGTAAAGCTTATGTTCCTAAATCATCTCTTTTTTTCAATAATAGTTTTAACTCGATCTATTCAAATTACTTTTTTGTATAAACTCTTTCCCTTCTCATGCCCGACGTTATAACAATATATTCATTTTTCTTTATATTACTACTACTTTTTACTTCTCAACTCAATTCTCGGGATTTTTTTGAAAACATTTCCATAATAAGTCTATTATTTTTTTATGTTATCGCGTATTGCAAAAAACCTCTTGATTCCTATATATGTATAAATTTTTATTCCCATATTGATACTAAGTAAGATTTATATCGGAGCGCTTTAAGCTCCTTTTCTGGCGAACGGGATTTCCAATTAAGCTTATTTCTTTTTCGTTATCGGGCGGACTGCTTAATTATTTTTTGGGTCCCAATATTTATATAGCTCATATCTTTAAACAAATACACGTCTTATTCCGAACTATGACTCGCTTGCAGGGCATCTTTCCTTTCCCTAAAAGGAGCACAACAATCCCCCAAATGATGCGCTGTAGATCTGGTTACAGATGATCCTTAGAAACCCTTTAAAGTTTGTGAAGCGATGACTCTGAAAAATATATTCAATGTATTTGAAATTCTCGCCGATTTCTCTATAGAAAGGCGCTTTATAAATATTCTTGAGTTTTTTCATCAAAGAGGTAGATGATAGCACATGACCATTACTATTGCAGCCATGCCTGCGTATAACGAAGCCCATTCCATTGCAGATGTTATCAAAGGCTGCAAAAAATACGTAGACTGGGTGGTGGTCGTGGACGATGGGAGTACGGACAATACTGTTGATATCGCTGAATCCCTTGGTGCCTACGTAGTCCGCCATGAAATAAACAGAGGATACGGAGCAGCCCTTCGAAACTGTTTTGAAACCGCCCGCAACCTCGGCGCAGGTGCTATGGTCATAATCGATTCCGATGGCCAGCACGATCCTTCCGAAATTCCCCGGCTTCTTGAGCCCTTAAAACAGGGATTTGACCTTGTGATTGGCTCAAGGTTCGTCAACGGCAACGGAAAAAATGTCCCTATTTACCGTAAGTTTGGAATGAAAGTTCTTGATATTGCAACTTACATAGCAGGTGGTCTCAATGTCACTGATTCCCAGAGTGGTTTCCGGGCATATGGCAGAAAAGCTATTGATAATATAAACCTTAACGGCACTGATATGTCTGCCGGCTCTGAAATTCTTATTCAGGCAAGAGACCATAAACTGAAATTTACTGAAGTCGAAATTCACTGCAGGTATGATCTTGAGGATTGTTCCAGTGAGCATCCTTTCATACATGGCCCCCGGGTCCTGTTTCAGATTCTAAAAGATATGGAGTACAGGCGCCCCCTGTACTATTTTGCCGTTCCGGGCCTGATTATGGCCTCTACCGGTTTTCTTATGGGACTTAAGTTTTTACAGGATTACATTCTGGGTGGATACCTGCGTTTCGGGCCAACGCTCCTGATGGTAATGCTGACAATTATAGGGGCTTTTATGATATTTACAGGAATCATACTGCACGCCATTTCACGAATGATATTTCTAAATGAACAGATTCGAAAACAATAAAGGTTAAAAACGGGGTCATTTTATGGAATATCCTTTTGTTTCGGTTGTAATAGGTATTCGCAACGAAGAAAAATTCATTGAAGAATGCATTGAAGCGCTTCTTCATCTTGATTACCCTCAGGATTCTTATGAGGTTATTATCGTCGACGGAATGTCCACTGATAAAACTCGGGAGCTCGTACAGAAATACCCTGTCAGGCTCCTTCTTAATGAACGAAAAAATGTTGCAGCAGCAAGGAACCTTGGAGTGGAAAACGCTCGGGGAGATCTTGTCGCATTTACGGACGGAGACTGCAAGGTAGATCCCGGGTGGTTGAAAACACTTGTTAGTGAAATGAAAAATGCCTCTGAAGATGTAGCATGTGTTGGTGGACCTAACTTAATATTTGATACTGACCCTATTTTTGGCAGAGTTGTAGGGTATGCTCAGGAAACATTTCTAGGCTCCGGAGGTTCTGCCCAGTCCAAAAATTCAACAAAGAAACATTATGTCAGTTCCCTTCCTAACTGTAATGCTATGTATAAAAAAAATTCCATTAAGGAAGCCGGGTATTTTGATGAGCGGTTTGTAGTGGGCCAGGACGGGGACCTTAATTACAGAATAAACAAAATAGGTCATAAATTCCTGTATATTCCAGAAGCAAAAGTGCTTCATCACAGAAGAGGAACTCTCAAGTCCTTTTCCATACGAATGTTCAAGTATGGCATGTGGATGGCCGAGCTTTTCAAAAAACACGGAGAATTTGTCCGCTGGTATGCTTTTTTGCCTTCAATTGCCATAGCTTTTGCGGTTCTTTCGTTTATTGTTTCTCTTGTATATACAGTGCCGATAGCAGTTCTGCTAATACTGATGACCTTATATTTCGTTCTGGTTTTTGTTACCTCAATTCAGGTAATATATAAGATGAAATCAAAATATGGCATCCTTACCCTGTTTGTGATTCCTGTGCAGCACGTTGCTTATGGGCTGGGTTTTTTGTACAGTTTTGCAAATTCCCTTCTCCTTTCAAAAGACAGGTCTCTTTCGGATATTTAATGTTTAAGAATTTCTCCGGTTAATGTAACCATAGTTGCCGGTACGCAAATGTATAAAATGGTTGGATAAATTAACCCCGGCTTGAAGGATATTGGAGCAAAAAATTCTTAACCAATATAGACCTCACTGTAAATCCTATTGGCTTCGAACAAAAAATCCGAACCTTTTATTTCAGGTTCAACCCTGAATCCTGTTCGGATTCAATTTTGAATTCTTTATTTCAAACTCAATATATAAAGTTGTGATCGCTTAAGGTTATGGAGATAGTATGTTTGGATTGAGCGAAGAGACGGGACTCAAGTACATGGATAATAACCGTTTAATGAAGGTAATTTCCTTCCTGTTCCCACTAGCAATAATTCTCGCAGTTATATTCACTTTCGTATGGATGTTTGCAACCGGAAAGCCAGGTTATGCAATTCGTGGATTGTTTACAGGAATCCCTGCAGTACTTTCCTGCCTCTTTATATTGTACATTTACAAAAAAGATGTAAGTCTGCATGATATAGACAGTTTCCCGTCGATAAACATAAAGTCCCTTACATATGTGTTTAGCATATTTTATATTGGCTCAATAGCTGTGCTTCTACTATCTCAGGGGACCAGACCAGGGTACTATTTCGTATTTATTCTTGTGATGTACCTTTCGGTTTTCCTGCAAATATTCTCTAAAGAGGTAAGGCCGTCCCTTGTCCTTCTGGAATCTTTTTTAATCATGGTAAACCTTACTTACAGCGTTACCTTAAATTATGATTTCTACTTCGGGACCACTGACATTCTGCCTCACATTTTTCTTTCGGAACTCACTGCAGTAACGGGACAAACCATTTCCACTTCCTTAAGTGACTATGCATTTTTCCCCCTGTACCATATACTTGTTGCAGAAGCCTCCGAAATTTTGAACCTCAGCACAAAAACCTCACTTTTCCTGATTACAGCGCCAATTTATGCAGTAACCGTAGTTTTTCTTTACTATCTCTTTAATCATATTACCCACAACAGGCAAATCTCCCTCCTCTCCTGCCTGCTTTATTCCGCAAGTTATATTGTACTGTATTACGGCGCAAACGTGATTACACGCACAATGTCATACGTAGCGTTTATTATACTGCTATATCTGGTTTACAGTGTCAACTTCAAAGAGGATAAATTCTCTTTTAAAGCTCTTTCAGTAATTGTTCTGGTTTTTTTGACTCTGGTACATAACGTTTCCATACTCCAGTTCGTTTTATTACTCGTCATTCTCTTTGCTTCAGAGTATATTGTAGGGGCTGGCAACTATGTAAGCAAGCCTTTCTTTTTACTTCTAAATGTTACTTATACTGCTTACTGGTTCTTTATAGCTTATCTGTTCATGCAGAGAAGCCTGACTCCCCGTTTACAGAGCCATTTCTGGGACTCTATAGTTTTAACTTCTGGGGGCTCTGACGTACTTGAAGAGGGCTTTATCAGTCTGTTTGGGCTCCTGGATAAATCCGTCTTTTTATTTTTTGCCCTTATAGGAATAGGCTTTCTTCTGAAAAACTACAGGAAAAACTATGCTTCAGTTTTCGGGTTATTTGCCCTGTTAACCCTTATTTTCTATGTTCCAAACCCTCTCAATACTATCTGGCAGTTTAAGGTTCTGTTCAGGGTTGATCGGTTTATGCTTTTCGTTAGCCCCTTTATGGCTTTCGCAATGGGATATGGAATTTATGTATTCTGGAACTATATGGATAAATATGGGCCTAAAAAGTTCAATACAGTGGTCTTTATAGTTCTGCTGTTCTCAACTTTTGTTTTCATCTCTTCAGTCTTCAGCATCTCGGACGCGAACATGCTTGGACAGAGTTCAAAGCATGAATATTTCACTGATAATGAACTGAGTGGTTTTGAACATGTTTATAAGTACATTCCGGAGGGTTCTGCCGTTTATTCCGATTACTATACTACAAGGTTCTTTTATCTCCCGTCGATTCCTGAGGATTCTTCGGGTATGAACATCTCAATTTACAATAACTACCGAATCGATAATGTAAGTGAATTATCCAGTTACAGGGGCTATGTAGTATTCAGGACTCAAGAGTTTCTCAGGAGCGGTTTATACTTCGGCAGCGATGAAAGCAGCACTAAGGAAACTTCCAATTACTTCTACGGGAACACTCCCGAAAATGTAATTGATCTTGAGGACAATCTTACACAAGCAAATAAAATATACTCAAACCCAGCAACGGATATCTTTGCTCCCGGTCCGGCGTTAAGCAAACCTATCAGAAGTTCTAACCTTAACAGCACATTTACAGGCATTTAAATGCCTGTACTTATGCTTTTTTATGGAAAACACGAAAGTTCTAAATTATCTGAAAGACTGTAAAAGTAGCCTGTGTAAAAGTAGCCTGAGATTTTCAGGAGATCTGGCCAAAATATCCTGGGCATAATTCCGGTGAGCCAAAAAATTATATCAAACTCAGGTGGGTCAAAAGAGCATACCAAGTTCTCTCTGACCTGTGAGCAGAATTTCTCGATGAAGCAGAGTTCTGGTGAAGCAGAATCCTCTTCTTTTTTTACTATAGGTTTATTTTGAGGGATTTGATAGAAGCTCTGAGTATATATCTACGGTCTTCTTTGCATGGGCTTCCCAGGTAAGTCCCCGTTGAATTATGCTTTTACGCCCGAGTTTTCCCATCTTTTCCCTTCGGCTTTCGTTTTCAAGCAGCCGATTTATTTTTTCTGACAGGTCGGCAGGGTTTTTTGCAGGAACCAGATAGCCTGTTTCCCCATCAACCATCAGTTCCGGAATCCCTCCAACATCAGTTGCCACGACAGGGACTTCACAGGAAAGAGCTTCAAGCACGACATTTGGCCTTCCCTCTGAGAGAGAAGGCAGTACCAGCATATCTGATGCTGAAATCCAGAGGGGAATATCCTCATGGTTTACAGGTCCCGTAAATTTAATGGAGCCGGCAATTTTGAGCTCTTCTGCTCTTTTTTCCAGACCTTTTCTAAGCCCGTCGTCCCTGCCTACCATATAGAGGTCCGTCTTTGTATCCACAAAACTTTTTGCAGCTTCAATAAGGTAATCCACGCCTTTTATTTTTCTCAGGGCACCTATAAACAGGACAATATTCTTATCCTGAGGCAGGTTTAAAATATCCCTTGCCTGTTCTTTTCCTGCAGGCTTGAATATCTCCGTATCAACACCGTTAGGGACCACATGTACTTTACTTTCGTCTATCCCGAGATTCACTATATGGGCCTTGAGGTCTTCACTGACAGAAAGGACTTTATCGGCAAAATTCATGGCTTCTATAATCTGCCTTGAAGTATAGGTCCCTTCATAGGCAACCTTTCTTTCGATTGTGCCAAGAGCACTTATCACCAGAGGAACTTTCCATTTCTTTGCAAGTCTCATCATTCCGTACCCATCAGGATATGAAAAATGTGCATGAATCAGGTCCGGTTCTGGTTTTATGTTTTTTATGGCGTACCTGGAAATGAAATGGGCATATGAAATGCCGGTTATGGGGTAAAAATATTTTTTGGGAATGGCATAGATATAACGCGGGTAGTGAAGGTCATATTTTTCTGTATGCTCAATCCTGGGCAGTTTAGAAAAATTATGGTACGGAAATGCAGAAAAAGGAAGCACGAAAGCTTTTGGAGAAATAACCGTCACGTCTACTCCCTGGTCTGCGATTGAATCTATGCTCTGCTTTATAAACGTTCCAAGTTGAGGGTAATACCTATTAGGAAACTCCTGACATACTTCCAGTACTCTCATAATCTTTTTCCTTTTTCGATTCGGATGCCTCAAAAACACACAAAGGAGATAATTTCTCCTATAAATATCTCTCTGCAAAATCAGTATATTTCTCTTTCTGTACTTAAATCCCGAACCTACTCTTCCAGACCTATGAAAATTAATGAATGGAGTCGTGGGATAAACTAATTAACTACTTTTGCTATTCAGATACCGGCAATTATGTTTAAAAAAGTAAGTAATATTTTCCTGGTCTATTACAGCTCTTTCAATACAAAATCAGGTTCGAATATACACATACTCGAACTCTTAAGAAATTTGAAAAAATACACGGATGTAGTTTTGTTCGCGCCAGGTCAGAAAGGTGCAGAACATGGCTTTTCCGGAATAAAGTATGTGCCTGTGATAGATAATAAGTACCTTGTACAGCCTTCTTACGAGTTCATGCTATCCTTTTATCTTCTGTATTCATGCATAAAAAACAGGCCTGACGTTCTTTATCTCCGTCAGAACTCTTTTCCGTTCTTCCCCATCGCCCTGTGCAAACTTTTTGGCATTTCTTCTATAGTTGAGGTTAATGGGTTGGTTATGGATGAACTCAAGGTAAGCCCTGATTCTAAATCCTTTGCATACAGGGTTTTTTCCTATCTGGCACTCCGTTCCGAGAGGTTCAATTACAGATACTGTGACAGGATAGTTTCCGTGACTGATAAGCTCAAAGATGAACTTGTGAGGCTATACTCGGTCCCTGCAGAAAAAGTTCTTGTAATTAACAACGGAGCAAATACCGATATTTTCAAACCCATGGATCAAAAGCAGGCAAGAGCCAGACTCGAGCTTGATGATTCCAAGAAGTATGTATGTTTTGTAGGGCACCTTGCAGCCTGGCAGGGAGTTGAGTTTCTAATCTATTCCTCTCCTTTTATCCTGGAAAAATTCCCTGATGTTCATTTCCTTGTAGTGGGGGATGGGGTCATGAGGGATAAACTGCTGGAAACTGCTTCAGAGATGGGGCTTTCGGACAAATTCACTTTTACTGGAAGAGTCCCCTATGAGAATGTTCCTGTATACATTAACGCAGCTGATGTCTGCGTTGCTCCTTTTATAATGGAACGAAACTCAAAGATAGGACTTTCTGCCTTAAAAACATACGAATATCTTGCATGTGGAAAACCTATTGTAGCGAGCAGTATACCAGGGGTTAAAGACCTGATCGATCTTTCAGGAGGCGGAATTTCAGTACCTCCTGAGAACCCCGGAGAACTCGCTAATGCTGTGGTGAAGCTAATTTCCGATCCAAAGACATGCAATACCATGGGGGAACAGGCTCGTAAATATGTCGTCGAGAATCACAGCTGGGATGGAGTTGCAAGAAAGATTCTTGATATATGTCACGAAATTGTTTGATGTGGCCTTTTAGATCTCACAGAGCTTTCCTGTGATTTCACTATAGGCTTCATCTTTTTTCCTATCTTATCTTTTTTCTGACTTTATCTTTCTTCTCTATTCGTTATTTGAATTAGTCACGATTTAGCTATCATTCCACTATAGCTTTCTTATGGCTTTATTGCCGGCTTCTATTAGTGGCTGATTGTTTTTTATTTTTGATTTGTGGCTTTTATTATTGATTTCCTGCTCCAACATCTTATTTTTCTTAATTACTT
Organism: Methanosarcina sp. 1.H.A.2.2; assembly: GCF_000979975.1. Classification (NCBI taxonomy): domain Archaea; kingdom Methanobacteriati; phylum Methanobacteriota; class Methanomicrobia; order Methanosarcinales; family Methanosarcinaceae; genus Methanosarcina; species Methanosarcina sp. 1.H.A.2.2. Next base: position 16,484 of record NZ_JJQL01000051.1, on the reverse strand, counting down.
TTACATCTGTTCTTCTCACGGCAAAGAATAAATGTTTAAGTTGATTGCGCGGAACATTCTTCAAAAATTACCTCTCATAAATCTCAGAGGTTTTACTAATTGCACTATTTTTTTTCATAATTTTTAATAACACGCCATTTCATATCGATTAATCTTCACACACAAATTTTAACAGTTCTTGCCATACGTCCCCCAGTGTCTAAATAAATTTATAAACTCTGCGCAAATACTTTTATAATATAATGAGCTAATTTACAATGGTGACTATAGAAATTTAATTAGGGTATTAATCCTAATTTATTCATAATGTCCACTCGGGGGGAATTTGTGTATAGTGGAAATAAATTGCCATTTAAGCAGGGGAATTAACTCTGAATCCAGTATTCTCCCCCTCATTTAATAATGGTTATTAGCCTCGGAACTGATACTTCTGCCAGGGCTTATTCTATAGTCTTGAACATTTGGTGAGTGGATACTATTGAACAATCTTGTCGGAGGGTTCTTTCAACAGACAAAATAAATTTATCAAAAAACAGCTCAACTGGCTATAAATTTATAGAAACTACCCGGCGAATCTGAGTGAACTTCTACCTTACAAACATATCAACCAATTGTATTATGATCGACCCCAGGTGATAGCAATGCTAAAGCGAAAATTGGGAGTCCTCTTCCTTATAGGGTGCTTTATATTTTCAAGTGTTCCTATGGTTTCATGCCGGACTTCTGCACCTATTATTTATGTTGCGGGAGATGGGAGTGGGGACTTTAACTGTGATGGAAAAGACGACCATGTACAGATAAACCAGGCCCTTAAATTCGTGGCAGAAAACTCTGCTTATACAACTGTCCACCTCAAAGGACCTTTTACATATGTTATTGACAATACCCTTCTGATCGGAAGCAACACTATTCTTGAAGGAGACTCAAATGCTGTGATCAAGCTGGTTGATCATGCAGGCTGGACTACTATGAAACCCCTTATCCAGCAGATGAGCAGTTCAGGGAATAACAATATTACGATAAGAGGTTTCGAAGTTGATGTAAATCATGATGGTAATGCTGAGCTTGCCAAGGGTAAAGGCTACTACAATGTGATTTATTTCCTTTACACCAGCAATGTAGCAGTCCATGATATGTATATGCATGATGGACACGGTGACGGGCTCAGGATAAAATACGGTAGTAATATCCAGTTTTATAACAACACGATTTATAAACTCGGACATGACGGCCTTTTTGCAATTGAGTGCAGTAATGTAGAGGCCTGGAACAACAAAATAACCTGCAGGACTAATAGTGCTCTGAGGGTATGGAACTCAAAGAATGTAAAGTTCCATGATAACTTCATTGATTCATTTTATCACTGGAGCGCAGGCGGCCCGGGTATTCAGGTTGAGAGATCCAAAGGTGACATGAATAATGTCGAAATCTACGATAATGTAATTACGAACACCTACGGACCAGGCATCTGGCTTATCGGGACCGCCGGAGCATACGATAAAAGTTTATCAAGCGTATATATTCACCACAATATCTTCTATGATTCCGGAACCAATCCGAGCATCGAGTGGGTTGGTGGGGTTTTAGGCAGTGGATTTCATAATGTCCTGATTGAAAATAACGTCTTTGATGGAGTTCATAACGCGGCGGTTGTAAATATGTATTCAACTGACACCAACGCCGGACCCTCAGGAACAGGATTCACGACCACTGTCCGTAATAACGTAATAGTAAACACCCAGCCACGCACGAAAAACGCTGCAGGAACAGGATATGGTGTGATTAATCGCCTTACCAGCTCCCACAAAATTGTGCTGGAAAATAACTGTCTCTACAGCAACACAGCCGGGAACTATAAAAATGTTAACTCAGCAACAGATATCTATGTAGATCCTCTTTTCGTGAATCGTAACAGTGGTGATTACCATCTCAAATCAGTAGCAGGTCGCTGGAATGGGGAAACCTGGGTAAAAGATAGCACAAGTTCTCCATGCATTGATGCCGGATCTGCTTCCTCTGATTACTCAAATGAGCCTGATGACAATGGAAACCGGATCAACATAGGGGCATTCGGGAACACAAAGTATGCTTCAAAATCAGGAACATCGCCAATAATTAATAATCCTCCTGTGATAAATTCCATCCCTGATGTTACTGTTGAAGCTGGAAAAAGCCTTACCTTTACAGTAAGCGCTTCGGATGCAGATGGAGACAGTCTCGCATACTCTGCTTCAGGTACTCCCACAGGTGCTACTTTTGACAGCAAATCAGGGGTTTTCAGCTGGACTCCGGCTGCAGGACAGGAGGGGACATACAGCTTAACCTTTGAGGTAAGCGATGGAGAACTGACAGATTCGGCTACTGTAGCTGTAAACGTTGTCAAACAGGAAAACTCCTCTCCCGTAACAGGAGAGGTCTACGACAACCGCCTGCGTGAAGCTTCTTCTAATACAGTCTATAAGAGTTCATCCTATATTGACATAGGTGGGATGAGTACTGGCAGATACAGGGATGCAATGTGGTTTGACCTGAGCGAGTACACCGGGTCGACTGACGTTAGTAATGCAGCCCTTTCTCTCTACTGGTATTATCCGGCAGGAAGCTCAAGACCAGCAGATACTGTGATTGAGGTTTACAGGCCTGCTTCTACCTGGGACCCAGATTACGTGAGCTGGAATAAGAGAAACAGTGGTATTGCATGGAAAAATCCAGGAGGAGACTGGTACGATAAAAACGGTGTTTTGCAGGGCAGCACTCCATATGCCACAATGACTATTAAGGGCAGTACTCTCCCTGATAACAGGTACTATGAGCTGGATGTAACCGACCTCGTAAAAGAGTACACCAGTGGAAAGTACGAAAATACCGGTTTTCTGATTAAAGCAAAAACTGAAAGCAACAATTATATTGCATTCTACAGCAGTGACTGCGGAATTGAAAGTAAGAAGCCAGAGCTTAGCATAACACAGAAAGCACCTGTAGTGACCGAACCTCCTGTAGTGACTGTAAATGTAACTGTTACTGGCGCAACGGATAACCGCCTGCGTGAAGCTTCTTCTAATACAGTCTATAAGAGTTCATCCTATATTGACATAGGTGGGATGAGTACTGGCAGATACAGGGATGCAATGTGGTTTGACCTGAGCGAGTACACCGGGTCGACTGACGTTAGTGATGCAGCCCTTTCTCTCTTCTGGTATTATCCGGCAGGAAGCTCAAGACCAGCAGATACTGTAATTGAGGTTTACCGGCCTGCTTCTACCTGGGACTCGGGCTATGTGAGCTGGAATAAGAGAAACAGCGGTATTGCATGGAAAAATCCAGGAGGAGACTGGTACGATAAAAACGGTGTTTTGCAAGGAAGCACTCCATATGCCACAATGACTATTAAGGGCAGTACTCTCCCTGATAACAGGTACTATGAGCTGGATGTAACTGAGCTCGTAAAAGAGTACACCAGTGGAAAGTACGAAAACACAGGTTTTTTGATAAAAGCAAAAACTGAAAGCAACAATTATATTGCATTCTACAGCAGCGATGTAGGGAACATAAATCAGGTGCCAAAACTTCAACTGGTATACAGCTAAAGGCTTGGATGTCCTTTAAGGAGGTAATCCGAAATTCTAGACTGCAGGAAAGGTTAATTTCCCAATGCCTGCTTTTCGGAAAAACCTCTTTTTACCAGTGAAATATGCCCAACTTTTTTACTGGCAAATCTAAAGTTTTTCTACAAGATGACGTGCTTCATGTAACAGCACTTTTCACCTTTCGTTTTTTTATTATTATGGGAGTGCAGAGGGTCACGAATACCCTGCTCTTTAGAGACTGTCCGACAATTCAATTTCAGGGCAAAAATCTACAAAAAAAGGTGTTTAAAGCCTTTAAATCAAAAAAGAATGACTTCGGTTATTGTCGGGAGTAATTTTCTTACAGCTTGTTTAGCCTGGGGGCAGTTCACATGTCCTATCCTGATTCTCTGTACGGTTTTCTTTAATTTTCATTCTATCTTTTTATACTTGCCAAAAATTCTCTTTTTGATGTTTTGGTTGCCTGCATCCTGTTTTTGGTAGGTCTACATTACATTTTGGAATTACTTAATGATGACGTTTTTCTTCTCTTATTTAAATATGCATTTGGCCTGAAGCTTATTCACATATGCCCCAAATTTCACGATAAATATAATCAATGAACCATTTTTGCAATAATGTTCTGTATCAGGGATAATATGCTTCCCAGCAAAAACGCTATCAATAAAAATATTATGAAAAAAGCAGGGTACATACCGAAAGTAGGCTGATAATAAACTATTATAAAAATTTATTTAAACACAAAGGCTTTTATCCTTTGTAGAATTCTCTTCTTGGGGTGAGAAGGAGCCCGATTTATTCAAAAGAAAACGCCGTTTAAATAAATTGAAAGTTAACGGCGAGAATTATTCTATATCTCCCGTTCTCGAATTCATAATTATTCCCGAATTAAAGGTGTTTCTATGAATCTAAATTATTGTGCCCTTATTATAAGAATAAAGTTAACGCTGAGAAAAAATTTAAAATCTCCATACTTTCTCTTTGCAATTAAAGGTGTTTTTGATGATAATAAACCAATTCGCTCCGGTTATCGAAAAACAATCAATCTCCATGCTAAAACCTGAGCCGGATAATCAATGGCAATCAAAAGGATTTATATGTCAAACATTAATTAGTGATCTGAATCGAGGCTACGAAAGATATTTTCGCGCGACTATTTCATAAGCTCCTTTAATTAAAAACGGAAAAGAGACAGTTCTTTTTAAGGTGGTATGATGTCATATCAAAAATTTGCAAGGGATGTTGGCTTTATTGGGATTGTTCAGATACTTACAAGCCTTAGTACCTTCTTTTTACTTCCCATTATCACAAAAACCCTTGGAGCATATGATTACGGACTCTGGGCACAGATCAATATTACAGTATCTTTAATCTCTTCTCTTGCACTGATGGGGCTTTCGATGAGTTTCGTCAGATTTTTATCTTCCGAAACCGATACGAAAATAATAAGGGAAGCAGTATACTCAATCCTTTTTTTTGTTGTAGTATCAGGTTTTCTGGCTTCATTCGTATTATACGTATTTGCAGAACCACTTGCAACTTTCGGTTTTAATGACCCTGAAGCAACCTATTTTGTTCAGGCAGGTTCACTTTTAATTCTACTGAACGTAATTGAGTCTATATCCCTTTTTTATTTCAGGGTTTTCAGGCAAATTAAAAAATTTTCTTACTTTACTCTTGTTGAAACCTTTGGAAAACTGTTATTTATACTGGTTTTCCTTAAAATGGGGTACGGGCTTCTTGGAGTAATAACCGCTACTTTAATGGTTCAGGGTCTGATTTTTTTAATCACCCTTATTACCATAGTTTCACAGATAGGGTTTGTTATCCCGCGGTTCACTTACATCAGAGAGTACCTGCAGTTTTCTCTGCCGTTAACTCCAAACGCACTTATTAGATGGGTTACGGAATCAAGCGACAGATATATGGTTACTTATTTTCTTGGCCTTGGCAGTGTAGGTGTCTATTCTGCAGCGTGTTCAATCGGAAACCTTATCCAGCTTTTTGTAAGCCCTCTTCAGCTTATTCTCCTTCCCGAGCTTTCAAAGCTGTTTGATGAGAATAAGATGGATGAGGTAAGAATCTACATGTCGCATTCTCTAAGGTACTTCCTTATTATCTCTATCCCCGCAGTTTTTGGGCTTTCAGCCCTCGCAAAGCCTTTGCTTGGGGTTCTTACTACTCAAGATTTCATTTCTGGCTGGTTCGTAATCCCTATCATTGCTTTTGCCGGGCTTCTGGCAGGAATATTCCAGATTTTTGTTAATACAATGTTCCTTATAAAAGAAACGAAGTCTACTACCTATCTTAATATCATTGCTGCTGTCTCAAACGTTCTAATCAATCTTATTCTCATACCGTCAGTCGGCATTATCGGTGCTGCTATTTCAACTCTTGTTTCCTACTTTTTGATGGCTATGCTGTGCATGCGCATGTCCCTTAAACATTTTAAACTTGATTTTTATTTTATGGACATTGCAAAAAGTATTTTGTCATCAATGGCTATGTACTTCTTTGTTTCCAGCTTCGCCATCTCAGGTATACTTGAGCTTTTCGAAGCAATGGGGGCAGGCACGTTTATTTATGTGGTTGTGATGTTGCTGGTGGGCGGCTTTACTGACCATGAAATGTCTTTAATAAAAAGATATTTATTCAGGTCAAAGGTGAGCCCAAACAGCAAATAATCTGTCCTGTATTCTCGGTATCGAGTAAATATGGATTAGCTGGTTAGTCTCAGCTTTTGAATAACTCATCAGCCTGTTATTCCCAGTACTCGCAGGAACTTTTTGATAGCTCCGCTCACTATATCCGTGCTGTCCTTTAAAAATGGCTTTATATCTTTTCTATCAAATACAGCAAAATGGGTTTCATCTGACTCTACAATATCCTTTAAAAAAGTCCTGAGGTATTTCCTCTGCATTATCAGATTTTTTATTTCATGTTTCATATAGAGAAAATGGATATTCTTGTTTTTCACCTGCACCTGGGGGCTTACTTTTTTTCCCAGTGCATCCAGGTACTGGGAGTACTGCAGGTTAACCCCGGATAGGTTACCTACCCTATGCCACATCATTGAACGAAGGTTTATCTCCATAAGCTTGTATTTTTTGTCTCTGAAATCGTATTTAAACTCAGGTTGTGCGATTCCTTTTATATCCATACCATTCAGGAGGGTTCTTCCCTGTACGAGCACTTCTTCAGGTGCCTCATTTGAAGCGGCTGAAAATACTCCGAAATTATCAGGGTATTGAGATAATTTTTTTCCGGTCCATTCGTTAAGGGTCCTTCCTTTCTGGTCTCTGTACCCTACATAAGCATATATACAGTCCCCATTTCCTGGAATTATTTCTGAAGCCAGGAACTTGATTCCAGTATCCAGATAATTTTCGATTTCCTTCTGTACTTTCTTCAGATCTTCAGGATTCTCTATCTTCAGGTTTCTGAAGACCTTTCTTCTCAGGTCTTCCCTTTTGTTTGGCTTCAGGAGAACAGGAAACTGGATCGTTTTTATATTTTCCAGATCATCTTTTTTCTGAAGAAGTATTGTTTTAGGATATGGAACACCAAGCTTTTCACAGTAAGAGTACTGGATATATTTGTCCAGGCAGGTTAGCAGGTTTTCAGGATTAAAGGGCAAAAAACAGAAGGAGTGGATTTCAGGATAAATGGTATGCAAATTTTCAAGCTGCAGGTCATTAGTGGGAAATATAATTATTTTTTCATACTCCTGATGGAGCTTTTCAATCTCTCTGCGCAGGCTATCCGGGGTATTATCAATAAGCACAAACTTCTTTATTTTATTACTGTATGAGGCAAGTTCTCTGGAACTCCCGAAAAGAACTATTTCTTCTATCTTTTTCTCGTACAACTCCTTAATTATCGAATATCCGTTGACGTATCCCCCCAGAACAAGCGCACAGTCATTTTTCTTCATATCACATACACCTTTAATTCTGAGGTGGGAACTTTGAAGTCCTCCCCTCTTTTCAGTGTTAACTTTCAACTTATTTAAATACTGTAGTTAACAATGTTAACCTCGCGTTTATCTGGTTCTTTTTCTTCAAATTGAACCAGTTCTATCCTTTTTTTCTCGGAATCTATAACTTTGTACCCTCAATTGCGGTTACAGACTCGGAATAAGGTATTAAGGCGACGAGAATCGGAAAAGTTAGCTATCCTTTGAAATTTTAGGTTTAATTGTATGTACTGAGGTTTCATGTGGACCGCCCGCTAAATCTAAAGATTTAACAGGCTTCCCGTTTCACAGATTACTTTCGGAATCTCCACATGCTTGATATAGAGCAGTTCCTGCCTTATTGTGTTTTATACCCCCGGGTTAAAGACCAATGGGTTTTACGATTCTTCCTATAAATTCTCAGTTTCCGGAAAGCAGTTCCCTGGCCGTTTCTCGTACACTGCGCTCCGATGTATAGGCAGGCCTCCATCCCATAGCTTTTAATTTCTCAATCCCGAGTCTCATCCTTGGTACATCGCCTTTCCAGCCTCTGCTTCCTCCGGTATATGTGAAATCTACGTCAGAAAGCCCCATCTCTTCCACAATGACTTTTCCTATCCCTGTAGCACTGATAGTGTCTTCGGATCCGATATTGAAGATATTTACTTCTTCTTTGCTTTTCTCTATTGCAAAAAGGATCGCATGAACACATTCCGATACATGGAGGTAGGATTTTTCCTGCTTTCCGTCCCCGAGAATCTCGAGCCCGCAGGGATTTTCTTTCAGTTTCTTTATGAAATCTACAGTAATTCCATGAGTGCTGCGGGGTCCGACGATGTTTGCGAACCTGAAGATCCAGGCCTGCATATCAAAGGTATGAGAATATGATGTAATGAGGGCTTCACAGGCGAGTTTGGAGGCGCCATAAAGGGATATGGGGATAAGGGGACCGTAACTTTCGGGCGTGGGCATAACACTCGCTTCCCCGTAGACTGTGGATGTAGAAGTAAATGCAATCTTTTTAACACCGTTTTTCCTCATTGCTTCCAGCAGGTTGTAGGTTGCCAGGATGTTCTGGTCGAAATGGACTTTTGTATCTGAAGCCCCCAGCTTGACGTCCGGGTTTGCAGCCACATGGAAGACGAAGTCGATGCCTTTACAGGCGCTTTCGATCGCTTCCTGGTTGAGCAGGTCTCCTTTCATCAGGGTGAAATCAGGATTTTCAAGGTGGTGCTCTATAAATTCCATCTGCCCGGAACTCAGGTTGTCAAAAACAAGGACTCTGTTTCCTTTTTCCATCAGACGGTCTACAAGGTTGCTTCCTATGAAGCCAGCTCCGCCTGTAACCAGTATTTTCTTTTTTAGGGACATAAGAAATCTTCCAGTAATCTCCCTTTAACTTATAAATATCTTTATTTATGTTTCTCTGGAGCAAACATTTTTCCTTTCTCTACTTCCCCTTACTTGCCTTGTTCCCTTCCTTGTCCCAGAACAGTCTCCATCCGCCCCTCAAGTTGCCCCTGCCTCGGCTAGGGAGTGGCGCATGCAGTCCGAAAAGATCTAATCAGAACGCTTTAGGGATCAAGGTACTCTTCAGGGGGCCGGGATCAAGGTACGATAGTAACATGAAGCAATGTTGAAAATTTACTGTAAATTTGAAATCAAATTTTTCTATATTGTTCCTGGTTCGATTCCCTTTTAAGTGAATTTACTTTCCCGGAACTTTTTAACATTTTCCCTTTTTCCAAAAAATGGCACCCTGCTTCACATGATGCAAAAGGCAAGTGGAAGCTCACTCAAACGCTCTTCTTATAAAAAATCAAAAATAGGAGTACTGCCTGACAGCACTCCACTATCCTTCTTAACTCACTCTCAAATTCTTCTTCTATTCATCACGACTATCCCGAGCATTATTACGCCTGCAAAACCCGCCAGGAAGCTAATTCCGTTTGGAATACTATTTTTCCGGGCCTCAGCAGCCACTCCATTTTCTGGAGAGGCAGATTTAGCTTCTTCTGTCAGGGTTAGGGCTTTTACGCTGGATTCTTCGGGGGCTTCAGTTTCCGGAGCTGCTTCTATACTGCTCGAGGCTGAACTTTCACTCTCGCTTGAAAAGCGGCTGGAGCTCGCACTTGAGCTTGAATCCAAACCGGAATCCAAAGAAGAATACATGTAAGTTCCAGCTCCGGTTATTGTAACTTCTTTCTGGGCTATCCCCACAAGGCCGTTTCCTTCCTCAAACGCCCCTGCAAAGAGGAGGTAGTCCCCGGTTGGAAGGTCGAAGGCGGTCAGAGAGAGTGTGCTCTCGTTTTCTTCCCCAATCGTTATTGTGCCGTTCCCTTCCCCTATCAGGGTCTGGATCTCGGTCTGAAGTTCGTCCTTGCCGAGTTTGGACTCGAGATTCGAGGAGTCAATGTCAAACTCATCGATGATGTCGATTCCGTTTATAAGCACATCCGTTCCGGCCCACGTTCCATTGGAGTTAAACCTCATGTCCGCACAGTAAGCGCTTTCCTTGACAAGGACTGCCCCGTAGGTGAAGGCGCCCGGTTCGCTTGTATTCTCCAGGGAAAGGCTGATTTCCAGGTTATTCCCTTCTTCCAGGCTTTCCGGGGCTTCTATTCCAAGGTCGTATTCCAGGACCTCAAAGAAGGTCACGGAAAGTATCTTCTTTTCCTCTGAAGAGTCGTTGAGAAGGACAAAGATCCCGTAAAGGCCCGCGGGCTGGGTGCCCAGGTTAAGAGTTGCGGGTATGTCCCCATTTTTGTCCAGGGTCACGGCTCCTACCTGTGTGTAAGACCCGAAGGTGTCGTTAAAAATCCCCTTAAAACTGCCAGGGTTCTCTTCTTTGATGGCCTTGAAGGCGTCATAGACTGAACTAAGGCCAGTGTCCCTCATATCGACAAGGTATATCCCGGCTTCCTGATCCTTAAAGTCGCTTGAGCCGCTGAAGTCCATTTCCACACTCTCGTCCACTGTATAGAAAGGATGGGTGGAATACGGGTAAGTAATCAGGTAGTCCGTATAGTTCTCGACATTAAGTTCAAGATCCGCCCCCTCCAATTCGAGTCTGTTTGTCCCGTTGTAGGTGAATGTGAAAGGTTCCGGCAGCCTGATTGCATTTCCTCCGCTCAGCAGGATCCAGTTGCCTTCGGTCTGGCTTTCATCGTGGTCTGCAAAAAAAACGATTTCATTATTTTTTTCTATGCTTGCTATGTAGGGCTCTTCTTCGGAAAGAGCCGCCGATAAAGCTGAAGGGATTACGGAAAGCATGAGTAAGATCATTCCGATTAGTATCCCTGATCTTTTCTTCAACTACTACCCCCCTATTACGTTTAATTTTCCTGAACGTTTAATGTTCTTGATATCTTCTTTTCTTTTCAGTTCCCACCCTATGTCGAATTTTAATTGCCCTCTTCTTTTAATTGCGTAGTAGTCGGATCTGAGCATATATATTGGTTTTCAATATATATATCTTTAAATAATTATATGTAAGAAGTAGTCGGGGATTTTTTTCTTATTTTTTGGGAAATTATTGTCCTATTAGATCTTTTTACGTGAATCGTGCATAATTTTCTGAAAACTCACAAATCTCAAGAAGTCATTGGAAGGATAATTGCACATCAGAAGAGCCAAATCACAGATAGTATGCAAAAATATGGCTTTATATTTTCAGCAAATTCGGCACACTGCCGGAAAGCCTCTTTAGGTGGGTTTTCACCACATTTTTTTCCCTTGTCCCCTGGATTTACTCTTGCCCACTAATTCCAGAAGATTCCCCCAATTTTCCGGATCAACAGAGAGACTACCTTATCATTGTTTATTCGGATTTGCTACTGAAATATTCTTGGAGTTTTTCCCCTTGTACATTTTGGAGAACTCTAAGAAACATAGGTAAAAAGTGGTTCTCATATTTTGCCTAATTTCATTCAAATTTAAATTTTTGTTTTCCTCTACCGTTTTTGCAAGTCTTTGTTCACTGTTTTTAGGAGGTTTAATCAGTTTTTTATATTACGACGTATTTTATTATTAAAACGGGAAATATTTGTGTAAGGGGGGATTAACAAGCTAACAAGTATAATTTCATCCAGTGCTCTCTCAATGCTAACTGCGCCGGGACTTCCTGAATTCGGGTTCGTAGCTGTAATCGGGTTGATTTCATTTCTCTCGTTCAAAGAGGTCCTGTCAGCATCGAAGCTTCAGGGAAAAGCTCTGGAAAGTTCTTTAAATATGGGGATTGTGCCACTGTTGATATCTTTCAGTGCAATTGTTGTCTATAAAATTGCAGAAATTTTGTAACCTGATGGTTATTCTCAGGTTTTTTTCTGAAATATTGGGCATCTTTATCGTCCCCTTTTCTTTTTTACACCAAATTTGCCGGTTCTCTCAGCTCATCTTTCTTCTTTAATCTCTCTTTCTCCCCGACCGGCGGTATGTACAAAAAGCATCAAAGCAGCCCGAGTCCGGGACCCAGGTGGGGGATAACCCCAAACAAAAATACATTTACGAAGCCGTGGGCCAGTGTGATCAGCGGCAGACTTCGGGTTTTGTAGAACATATAACCTATGATAACCCCTACAAAAGAGGTGTATAATACTTCATAGGAAGTCCCATACCCGGAGTGCATGACCCCGAAAAGCATGCTTGAAAGCAGTATCCCTCCCCATACCCCGAAGATCTTATTAAGCCTTGTCTGAAGAACCGATCTGAATATTACTTCTTCTACAAGCCCCACAAAGAAGACCATAACCACTGTTAGTTTTAACAGGTTCAGGGGGGAGAGGTCGGGGATGAGGTATCCTGTCCGGATTACCATGTATTCCCCTACCCCCAGCCCGGCGCCTATCAGGACCGAAAATGGAAAATAAAGCCATATCCTCCTGAGAGTTATCCCCACCTCTTCAAGTGTCAACCGCTGGTAGACAGCAGTAATCGCTACAGGGACTGCGAGGGGGGCATAGATGAAAACGAAAGAGTAAAGGGTTATATCAAAGAAGACAGGCATTGAGAGGTTGACCAGGCGAAGGAGTGGGAGGAGCATCAGGGCCTGGCAGGTCTTGCGGATTTCTTCATTTTTCATAAGTGGAATAGAAAGGGAGAGGCCCATCAGGAGGACCATGTGCACCCAGACGGCTTCTTTTATTCTCCCGGAATAGATCAGCATTTCTGCAAAAGCGATGGCAAGAATGGGTATTCCTACATAAATTTCCTTATTCCTTATCTCCGGGTTTCCCGATTCGGTAGTTTCCTGCTTTTCGGTTTCAAAGGATGCTTTTTTTTCTTCAAACAGGCTGGCAAGATCCGGGTTTTCAGTTTCCTTATGGCTTTTATTTTCCCGATTCTCAGCCGGAAGTTCCGGGTTTTCCATCTTCAGGCCTCCTTCGTGACGTTTATCCAGAGGTGCAGGTCCCTGTAAGGTACGCTTTTTTCGGTTTCGTTGAAGAGCAGAAATTCAAGTTTCATATCCGTTCCTTCAAAAGGTGGGGTTATGGTCACAGGCTCTTCCCAGGTAGCGTTGTGGCCGAGACTTATGTGTCTCAGGTTTTCAGGAAGGTCCAGGGAGGTATTTTCGAGCCGCATATCAATGCTGTAGTTCATTGTCCTGTACTCGTGGTTTACTATTCCGACGATAACAGTTCCGCTATCTCCGGGTGCGTACCGGGTCGGATAATTATCTGCCAAACCTTCAGATCCCAGAATGTAGAACTCCGTGAAATGCTCCCCTTCCTTTGGGGTCATAATAACATACACAAGGGTCCCCACTGAAGCAAGAATTGAAAATATAAGGATGACCGTAAGAATTTTGTCGATCTTAGTTTCAGGTTTTTCTATGACCTCCGTTTTCAGGGCAAGGAAGGATTCCTTGATATGCACTGCAAAAGCTTCGTCTTCGGGAAGCTGCCTCCTCCTGAAGTATGCTGCTCCGCACATTGCCAGGGTAAAGCCTGAAAGGCTCATAAGGATAGGAATGAGCCTGATCCCCCAGGGAGTGTAGTTAAGGCCAAGCCCTATCAGCGGCACTATCGCAATGCTCAGCCCGAAAGAAAGTGCTGTCCGCTCAATCCCGTCCAGATCTGTTTTTGCGGGAAAAAGAGCAGCTATCAGGGCATATCCGGGTAAAAAAAGAACCATTGGCAAGCCAAGGGCTGTGCGGATGAAGCTGCTGCTGAGAGGAGGTATGAGCACGAAGATGTTCGTAAGGATTACAAGAACTGCCATAAGTAGCAGGTCCGAGGGAAATTTTCTGGTTCTGACCATTTAACCTCTCCGACAATTTTTATTCGATCTCAAATTGAGTCCATTTGTTTATATCCCGGGAATTGGAAAAATGAGGTTAAAAGGTGGGTTCTTACATTAGGAACGAGGAATCAAACATAGATTCCACTCTCAGTACAGGTTCTTGTTTATAACAGGAAATACCCCCACGTATTTTCCCCTTGATGTTTTAACTCCCCATCAAATTATATCATCTTGTTCTATGAAATCTTTTCCCCCTCTTTAAAGGTTTTTCCTGAAACAGATATTTACTCAAGAGTCTCTGAAATTTAGGGAGTATCTTCCTTCCCACATCTCTCTACATTTTCAGCTTTATGGAAATTGTATAAAAGCTAGGAATTAATCCGGATTCTGGGAAGCTTTGTCATGGCTTCTTTCTGCACATTTCTATTTACAAAAGCATCGAATGCTTAGAAGGATATATCTGTGATCCACCCCGTGTCTCAAAAAGATTTTTGGGGGCGGACTCTGTCTTCCACGAGGCTGTCCGTGTGCCTGTGCCCGTAAGCTGTGAAAAGCCGGAGAAATCAGGAGCAATGTCCTCCTCAGAACACTGAGATCCCTCCCGTTCTGCATGGAAATTGGTGGCGAGGAGCTTGTAATCCTCTTCTCGGCAAGCGGTCATTAGAACAATCCCGTCCTCCCAAAGCGTGAAGATGTGTCTCAGTGTCCTGTTTTATCATACACGATATTTACTCACTACCTGTTCATTTGGGTTTAAATTCTTCTTTATTTGCTCTTACACTCCTGATTCCCTCAATGAGTTTTACTTGTCGATTATTTTTTTTCTAATTATTGTTTCCTAACTCTTTATATCGTTTCATTTGATATGTAAAATATTCATTTGTGGATATATTATCAAAAATATGTAATTTTTAAGAAGTTGTGTGTGGGGTCCAGGGTTCCTTTTTGAGGGGGTAAAAATTGGAATATGTATCTGGTGTATAGTTGTTACTTTCAAAAATTTTAACGAAACAATTTAAATTTGGAATTGTTTGATTTTTCGCTCTGAAATAGTGGTCTCTGAAATAGCTGGCAATTCCATCTTTGAAGATCAAGAGCAATTCCATAAGCTAGGAATTTAGAGCCATTATCATCTGAGAAAAGGGGATTTTGCATTTGACTCTTATGATTGCTGCGATGCCTGCGTACAATGAAGGTCATGTGATTGCAGAAGTAATGGGGTGCAAAAATGGCTTTTATCGGGATTAGGCAGCAAAGGATGTCAAGATAATTTCTCAAATAGGTCCAAGTCAAAAATAAATGGAATCTTTCAAAAATAGTTTCTGAAGATATACTTGGATACAAATCCAGTGAAGGATTTTAGAAGTGGGAATCTATGGAAGAACCTGAGGAAATTAACGAACGAGAAGTTATGGAGTATTATGGTTACAGTGGTTCATTCGGTGTAATTAAATTTTATTTTCGTTATTTAATTAGCTGGATATTGCAGACGATGGCTAAAATTTGTCCGCATTATGGAATATCTGCAAAACTCCAGCGGATGAGAGGTGTAAAAATCGGAAAACACGTATATTTGGGGCCTGGCGTCCAGCTCGATGATCTATACCCTGAGTTAGTTACAATCGAAGATTACGTCAGTATTGGGATGGGGACCATGATCTTTGTGCATTCTAATCCCACATGCTCCCCATATCTTAAAACAAAGTATTATCCAAGAGATTTAAAACCTGTAACTGTAAAAAGTGGTGCATGGATTGCACCTGGTAGTATAATTCTTGCAGGAACTACAATCGGGGAAAATAGTGTTGTTGCAGCTGGGAGTGTTGTTATGAAAAACGTAGAACCATCTACCGTTGTAGTTGGTTGTCCGGCTAGAGTTCTAAAGAAACTTGAGTGATCAATGTTGGAAGTGCATGA
Source organism: Methanosarcina sp. 1.H.A.2.2 (assembly GCF_000979975.1). Classification (NCBI taxonomy): domain Archaea; kingdom Methanobacteriati; phylum Methanobacteriota; class Methanomicrobia; order Methanosarcinales; family Methanosarcinaceae; genus Methanosarcina; species Methanosarcina sp. 1.H.A.2.2. Next base: position 785 of record NZ_JJQL01000051.1, on the reverse strand, counting down.
TGGGTTATTGTGGTTGGTTATGGAAGTTTGAGATAAACTTTTCATCATTTTATTAAATTTACTTTATTAAAAAATCGAGGATAGGAATCTAATGGAATACTTTGAGGAAATTAACGCACTAATGGAATGCCCTGAAAAAATTAACGAACGAGAAGTTATGGAGTATTATGGTTACAGTGGTTCATTCGGTGTAATTAAATTTTATTCTCGTTATTTAATTAGCTGGATATTGCAGAAGATGGCTAAAATTTGTCCGCATTATGGAATATCTGTAAAACTCCAGCGGATGAGAGGTGTAAAAATCGGAAAACACGTATATTTGGGGACTGGAGTCAACCTCGATGATCTATACCCTGAATTAATTACAATCGAAGATTACGTCAGTATTGGAATGGGAACCATGATCTTTGCACATTCTAATCCCAGATGTTCCCCATATCTTAAAACAAAGTATTATCCAAAGGAAGTAAAGCCTGTAACTGTAAAAAGTGGTGCATGGATTGCGCCTGGTAGTATCATTCTTGCAGGAACTACAATCGGGGAAAATAGTGTTGTTGCAGCTGGGAGTGTTGTTATGAAAAACGTAGAACCCTCTACCGTTGTAGTTGGCCGTCCGGCTAGAGTTCTTAAGAAACTTGAGTAATAAGTGGTAAATTGTACAAAATTAGTAAGGGAACTTCATGAAAATTGCAATTATTCTCGGCACAAGGCCTGAAATTATAAAAATGAGCCCTATAATCAGAGAATGTGAGAAACAGGGCATAGAGTATTATATACTGCATACA
>NZ_JJQL01000023.1:5871-20964 GCF_000979975.1 Methanosarcina sp. 1.H.A.2.2 | reverse complement strand
TCATGTGCTATCATCTACCTCTTTGATGAAAAAACTCAAGAATATTTATAAAGCGCCTTTCTATAGAGAAATCGGCGAGAATTTCAAATACATTGAATACATTTTTCAGAGTCATCGCTCCACAAACTTTAAAGGGTTTCTAAGGATCGTCTGTAACCAGATCTACAGCGCATCATTTGGGGGATTGTTGTGCTCCTTTTAGGGAAAGGAAAGATGCCCTGCAAGCAAGTCAGAGTTCGGAATAAGACGTGTATTTGTTTTAAGAGATGAGCTATATAAACATTGGGACACAAAAGATAATTAAGCAGTCCCCCCGATAACGAAAAAGAAATAAGCTTAATTGGAAATCCCGTTAGCCAGAAAAGGAGCTTAAAGCGCTCCGATATAAATCTTACTTAGTATCAATATGGGCATAAAAATTTATACAGATAAGGAAATTAAGAAGTTTTTTACGATACGCAGTAGCATAAAAAAAGAATAGACTTATTCAGGAAACCCCCTCAAAAAAGTACCAGATTTAATCTGAACCGTAAAATTCCTCAGCAAGGTCATAAAGAAGAAATACATTTTTATAATAACATACAGGAAAAGGGGAAGATATTTTATACAAAAAAGTATTTGAGTAGATCGAGTTAAAATCATTATTTAAAAAAAGAGAAACTATTCAGGAACGGAAGCTTTACTAAATAGAAAAGAAAGTTCCTGAATAGAAACTCGGGCCAATCCCCAACCTTCCGGTTCTCAACTCTTCGCAGCAGAAGATTATAGAAGACCGACCGAAAAAAACAGCCTAAAAGGTTTTCTGAAAATCCCCTCGAGAGGGATGATGAAATAGGCAGATTAACCTGATCAAGAAAGATAAAACTGGAAAGCCAGAAAAACATTAAAACCGTTTTATGAGGAGTCATATGGCCGGGAACCAGAAGTTTCCATCTGACCTGCTGTTTGTGGTAGGCCTTGTAGTTCTCACGGATATTTTCGTACTTATTCCTGTACTAAGTGAGAGTTTTATTCGCATAGTCCTTGGCCTACCACTGGTATTATTCCTACCGGGGTATGCCCTTGTAGCCTTGCTATTTCCAACAAAAACCGGACTTGAGGGAATTGAAAGAGCAGCACTTTCTGTTGGAATGAGCGTTGCAATAGTACCGCTTATAGGACTTGTACTTAATAATACATCATTCGGGATCAAGGAAGTACCTCTTCTTGCAAGCCTCTCTGTATTTATCATCCTTGCATGTGCAGCAGCATATGTCCGCAGGAGGCAGCTTCCAGAAGACAAAACCTTTGGGATCTCTTTCAAGGCTTCTGCCCGTTCCCTGTTAGTTGAAGTTATGGGAAAACCTGAGTCGTCAACAGAAAAGACACTCAGAACTTTTCTGGCAATTTCCGTTCTGGCCTTAGTAGGAAGTGTGGCTTATGTATCCATAGTTCCCCACGACCAGGAGCCATTTACAGAATTCTATATCCTCGGGCCCGAGGGAAAAGCTGATAACTATACTACAGAGTATGTGCAGGGAGAAAGTGGAACCGTCATTATAGGGATCGCAAACCATGAGCATAGGGCAGTAAACTATACAATGGATGTCAGGCTCGAAAACAGATCCCTGCCGCTGCCTGAGAACCTGAGAAATATAAAACTTGACGACAACATAACCCTGGAAGAGCCCCTTGAGATAACCCCCTCTTTTGAAGGAGAGAATATGGAGCTTGAGTTCCTGCTTTTCAACGAGACTGAAAAGGATGTGCCTTACAGGGACCTGCGCCTCTGGATAAACGTTACCAAGGAGGCCTGAAGATGGGAACATATGAGAATCAGGAGATGCAAACACCTGAAAAGAGAGAGATACAAACTCCTGAGTATATGCACGTACCTGAAAATAGGGTGGCACAGAAGTCTTCATTGAAAAACAAAGGACTTTACCTGATAATTCCGATTTTAGCCATCGCTTTTGCGGAATTTATGATATATTCTGGAAGACCTATAGAAGCCATGGAGGTACACGCAGTCACCCTGCTAGGGCTTTCTCTTTCCATGTTATATATCAAAAATGAGGAGATCCAGAAAACTTACCAGGCCCTGCTCCTGCTACCAATCCTGCGACTTGTAAACCTCTCAATGCCAGCATTTTATGAGGAAACCCTTTACTCGTTTGTCTTTATCTACGGACTCCTTACAATTCCAGTAACAATTGCACTCACCGACCAGGGGTTTACTAGAGAACGGCTTGGAATTACCTTCAAAAGGATGTGGATTTATATTCCACTCTCGATAATTATGGGGCTCCTGCTTGGAGTAGGGGAATACTTAATAGTAGAGACAAATTACCTCATCCCAGACCTTTCAATTCCCTCCCTTTTGAGACTTACCCTTGTTATGGTCTTTTTAGTAGGTCTTGTTGAAGAGCTCATCTTCAGGTCCATTCTGCAGAACCGGCTCGAAGAGTTTCTCGGCAGCCGTGGGAGTCTAATTATCACAAGCGTCCTGTTCGGATTAATGCATTCAGGGTATGGAAACATAGGTGAAGTATTCTACACTCTCTTTGTAGGTTTTATCATAGGATTTATGTTCTACAGAACCCGAAGCCTCCCTCTGGTCACAATGATCCATGGCTTCATAAACGTCTTCCTCTTTGGGGTTATCCCCCATCTTTTCTAAATTCATTTTTTAAAAAAGTTGTGTTGTCTGGACTCATTTTCTCTAAACTTGTTCACCTGTTCCTTCCTGTAAGATGATGCCTGAAAAGAAGAAGAGGTAAAGGAAACGGGAAAAGAGGAGGAGAGGAAAAAGAGAGGAAGAGGAATGCATGAAAGTTAACAGGCAGAAAAGAAAGCCGAAAACTTTTTTAAAAAAATGATAAGGAAATTAATTCCATGAGGTTTTTAAAAAAGAGATATTGTTGTCGATGCGCATGAATTCAAGGCTTAAATGAGATCTGCAGACGTTAAAAGAGAGCTACAAGCTTATAAAGAATAACGGCACCGAAAGAAAACAGAAGTGGAATTATTCCCATATTCAGAGACGTTTTTACAGAATCTCCCCAGTTCTTTGACAGAGGAAGGAAGTCTCGGAAAAGTAACAGTAAAAGCAAAGTCGCTACGGCCACTGATGCACCTTCAGGGACCCCTAGTGTGGTCATCATTGATAACGCACCCGAAGAAGCGGAAGTTGATGAAATTAAACTTGTAAGCGTAGTCAGAACTCCTCTAGTTGATTCAGGTATAAGAGAAACAGATGTGCAATCTGATATAAAAACCCTCCTCCTTTTGCTTTCCAGAATTCAAGCTATATGAACCTAAGAGAGCAACCGAAAAAAGGGCGGGTGACCCTGAAAACCCTGAACGTCCCGGTCCGGAGCGGGGAAGAAAAAGGTCAATTATATAATTAAGATAGAGGACAAGGTAGATCAGCTATATGACTTTAAGATGGGTGCACCCAAAATTTTTAAGATGATGAACTTTCATATAAAAATTATAACTGTAAGAATTAACTATAATAAAGGTGGCATCAGGATAACGGCATTATAACAGGAGAAAATAGCAGGAGAAAAATAGCAGTATTAAATCGGTATTATTAAGGATAGTAAAGGAATTTCAGATGCCCGCAGTCGATGATTGATGCAAAACCACCAGAATAAATAAGAGAAACTTATCCGAAGAAATCAGGAAAGCAATAGATAGGTAAATAAACCAAATCACTTAAATAATTACAAAGTGTATCCAGTGAAGAAATTAACACAGTTAGGAACTTACAGGGAGTGAGTAAAGGGAAAAACGACAACTGATAATCGCCTTCGCGCCAACCAAGGAACAAGAAATTAACCAGGTAATCCGCGAACAGGAAACCCCAAATTTCTACAAAAATAATTGAAATGTAGCATTGATTCGAAGCACTCCGAATGAATTATAAGGTACAGGAGAAAAACGGGGGAAGAATATGAACTCAAAAGAATTCAAAATACACAGTTCTTCTAAGGTTTATGGAACCTCTGTAATCGGAAAGGATACAGTAATTCTGGAGAATGTAATACTGGGGTATCCAGAACACAGAGTCCTTATGGAGATCCTCAAAAAGGATGTGGAGATAGAGGACTTTGATTTTCCGGGTTGCATTATAGGTCCAAACTCGATTATAAGAGCAGGTTCGACAATTTTTTCCAGCGTAAAGACCGGAAAAAACTTCAAGACCGGACATAACGTAATGATCAGGGAAAACACACAAATAGGGGACAATGTACTTATCGGAACGAACGTTATCGTAGATGGAAACGTGAAGATAGGAAACAATGTAAGTATTCAGGGAAACGTCTATATCCCAACGAATGTGGTTATCGAAGACAATGTATTTATCGGACCATGTGCTGTTCTTGCCAACGACAAATATCCCATCCGTAAAAAATACGAACTTAAAGGCCCTGTTTTGAGAAAAGGAGCATCTGTAGGCGCTAACGCGACCCTGCTTCCGGGAGTGGAAATAGGGGAAGGAGCAATGGTTGCCGGAGGAGCCCTTGTGACAAAAGATGTGCCTCCGTGGAAGCTGGCGATCGGTGTACCTGCCAGAATACAGGAGCTTCCTGAAGATCTTAAAGAGTTAAACCGAATATAAACCTATCAAAAAATCAAAGTTAAGTAATATTAAAGTTTTATTAAGATAATTATAAGAGGTCCAAAAATGATCCCAATCGCCAAGCCCCTGCTGGGCAAGGAAGAGATTGATGCAGTAACGAAGGTCCTGAGTTCAGGTATGATTGCACAGGGACCAAAAGTAGAAGAGTTCGAGCTTGCTTTTTCTGAGTACACCGGCTGCGAGTATGCAGTTGCTGTAAACTCCGGCACTGCAGCCCTGCATATCGCGCTTCTTGCCCACGGCATTGGAAAAGAAGACGAAGTAATTACAAGTCCCTTCACCTTTATTGCCACTGCAAATAGTATTCTTTACACCGGGGCAAAACCTGTTTTTGCAGATATTGAACCGGATACATATAATATAGACCCCGAAAAAATCCAGGAAAAAATTACTTCAAAAACGAAAGCCATTATGCCTGTCCACCTCTACGGACACTCTGCAGATATGAAAGCCATAATGGAAATCGCTGAAGACCACAAGCTTGTCGTGATTGAAGATGCCTGCCAGTCCCATGGCGCAGAATGCCTCGGGAAAAGGGTTGGCAGTTTCGGGACCGGAGCATTCAGCTTCTACCCGACTAAAAACATGACAACAAGTGAAGGCGGGATGATTACAACAAATGAAAAGGAAATCGCAGAAAAATCACAGATGATCAGGGCTCACGGCTCAAAAGTTCGCTACCTGCATGAAATGCTGGGCTTTAACCTGCGCATGACTGACATTGCAGCTGCAATCGGGCTTGTTCAGCTCGAAAAACTGGACGGGTTTACTGCTACCAGGCAGAAAAACGCAGCCATGCTTTCAGCCGGACTCAAAGGCATTTCAGGGCTTGTACCTCCAGTAACAAAACCTGGCTGTACCCACGTTTTCCACCAGTACACAATCAGAGCTCAAAAGAGGGACGAACTGGCAGCTTTCCTGAAGGAAAAAGAAATAGGAACCGGAGTACACTACCCGATACCCATCCACAAACAGCCCTATTATATGGAACTCGGGTACAAAGATTCCCTGCCTGTCTCGGAGAAAGCAGCAGAAGAGGTTCTTTCCCTCCCTGTACATCCGTCTTTATCCGAAGATGACGTGCAGAAGATAGTTAAGGCAACCAGAGAATTTTATTCAAACGATTGAGTAATTCCCGGGCAGTAACAGCATTCTCAGAAACAGGAAGTGAAACCTTGATTAGAGTAGGAGTAATAGGCACAGGCGCCATGGGACAGAACCACGTCAGAATCTACAGCGAGATGGAGGGCGTGGAGCTTGCCGGAATATCAGATGTAGACCAGACCAGAGTCGAAGCCATGGCCGCTCAGTTTAAAACGAAAGCCTATACAGATTACAAAAAAATGTTTGCCGAAGGCCTTGATGCAGTAAGCGTCGTTGTGCCCACAAAACTGCATAAACAGGTAGTCCTTGACGCCCTGGACGCAGGCCTTAATGTCCTTGTAGAAAAACCGATTGCAGACACGGTTGAAAACGCGAACCTGATGATAGAAGCTGCAAAGAAAGCAGATAAGGTGCTAATGGTAGGGCATATAGAACGTTTCAACCCTGCAGTTATAAGGCTCAAAGAAATCATAGATTCGGGCACTCTTGGCAAGATAGTATCCATCTCTACCAGGAGAGTCGGCCCCTACAACCCGAGGATAAGGGACGTTGGAGTAATTCTGGATATCGGGGTTCACGATATAGACGTCATTTCATACCTTTACAGCAAGAAGATAAAGGGTGTTTACGCCATTGCAGGTGCAGATATCCATTCTTTTGAAGACCATGCCTCAATTATCCTGCGCATGGACCATAATTTTGCAGGCGTTGTTGAAACAAACTGGCTTACTCCCCATAAAGTAAGGCAACTGACAGCAATCGGGGTCAAGGGAGTAGCCTATCTGGACTACATCGACCAGACAGTCGAACTTCATGACAACGGCTGGATCAGAAAAGCCAAAGTCGAACCAAGCGAACCTCTGAAAAACGAACTCGTTTATTTCATAGATTGTATTAAAACGGGCAAAGAACCTAACCCCTGCGGCGAAGATGGAAAACATGCCCTTGAAGTAGCAATGGCAGCCATCAGGTCCTACGAAGAAGAGAGATTAATTGAAGTAGGGCAGTAAACCGCATAAAAGCCAGAACGGTGATGGAAGTGAACTGCCCCTGGTCTAACCCTGGGGGTTTTACGCTTCGTTCTATAAAAATCCGAATGCATCAGAGAAATGGAAGAATATCTTAAAAACAATACTGGAAAGTGATAAAGCATGAGCAAATTGGAAAAACTTCTAAAGGAACGCGGCCCTATCAAAAAAATAGGAGTACTTGGCATGGGTTATGTAGGAATCCCTGCAGCAGTCTTATTCGCAGATGCTCCCTGTTTTGACAAAGTACTGGGCTTCCAGCGCAACTCAAAAAGCTCAGGCTACAAGATTGATATGCTCAACCGGGGAGAAAGCCCGCTCAAAGGGGAAGAGCCAGGCCTCGAAGAACTCATTGAAAAGGTCGTAAAAGCAGGCAAGTTCGAATGTACTCCCGATTTCTCAAGGATCTCCGAACTTGATGCAGTCACACTTGCAATTCAGACTCCTTTTGCAAATCCCAGAGACCTTATACCTGATTTCAGCGCTCTCATAGAGGGGATCAGAAACGCAGGAAAATACCTGAGACCGGGTATGCTTGTAGTCCTCGAATCCACAATCACTCCGGGAACGACCGCAGGAATGGCAAAGCAGATCCTTGAGGAAGAGTCCGGCCTGAAAGCAGGCGAAGATTTTGCCCTGGCCCATGCCCCTGAAAGGGTAATGGTAGGCAGGCTTTTGAAAAACATCAGAGAACACGACCGTATCGTAGGCGGAATTGATGAGGCAAGCACAAAAAGGGCTGTTGAGCTTTACTCACCGGTGCTCACTGTCGGAAAAGTTATCCCGATGAGTGCAACTGCAGCTGAGGTTACAAAAACTGCGGAGAACACTTTCCGCGACCTTCAGATTGCAGCAATCAACCAGCTTGCCCTTTACTGTGAAGCCATGGGCATAAATGTCTATGACGTCAGGACCGGGGTTGACAGCTTAAAAGGCGAGGGTATAACAAGAGCTATCCTCTGGCCCGGAGCAGGGGTTGGAGGCCACTGCCTGACCAAAGACACATACCACCTGGAAAGAGGAGTTAAGATTGGTGAAGGACAGCTGGACTATCCCGAAGGTGCGGATTCAATCTACGTGCTTGCCAGAAAAGTCAATGACTTTATGCCTGCACACATGTACAACCTGACTGTTGCAGCCCTTGAGAGGCTTGGAAAGAATATGAAGGGCTCAAAGGTTGCAATGCTCGGCTGGGCATTTATCAGCGACTCGGATGATGCCAGGAACACTCCGTCAGAACCGTACAGGGACCTCTGCCTGAAAGCTGGGGCCAGTGTTATGGTACACGACCCTTACGTTGTCAATTATCCGGGCGTCGAGATTTCAGATAACCTGGAAGAGGTTGTAAAAGGTGCGGATGCTGTAATCGTGCTTGCAGGGCACAGCGCCTACTCTGATGTGACAGCTGATTGGGTGAAAAAAGTAAGTGGGAAAAAGAATCCGGTAATTGTTGATGGAAGAAATGTAGTTGAGCCGGATGAGTTTATTGGAAAGGGGTTTGTGTATAAGGGGATTGGGAGGGGAGATAAGAACTCACATGAGATAATATAAAGGGGAAAAATTCCCCTTTTTAAGAAGAATTTGTTTTTTATATCCGGGAAATAGGGCGATAATTATGTTTGAAAAACTGAAAGAAAACAAGGAACTCTGGGAGCTCTTTACCAGAAAGGAAGAGTACGACCTGATCTTTCGCGACAGGTATGAAAGGTTTCCGTACTATCTAAGCAGCCAGAGAAGTATTTTTGAACCGAGAGTTTCCAAATTTCTATTAGAAAACGGGCTGAAACCGCAGTATCCGGACGGAAAAAAGTTTGCGGTCTGCCTCACACACGACATCGACGCGGTTTACCCGGAAAAATTGTATCCGATTATCGGGTCTATTAAAGCTCTTGCCAGAAAGAATCTGACCGAGACGATGAAAACCCCTTTTTCCAGGATTTGCAAGAAATGTAATCCATGCTGGAACTTCAGGAAAATAGTGGAGCTGGAGGCAAAATATGATGCAAAATCCAGTTTTTATTTTCTTGCCCTGAACCCTGAAGAAACGGACTTTAATTATAACATTAAAGACCTTGAATCTGAAATGGGTTTTATATCCGACAGTGGATCGGAAGTTGGCCTGCATGGGGGGCATGAATCTTACAATAGCCTTGAAGACATCAAAGAAAAAAAAAGTAGGCTTGAGAAAGTCTTAGGGAAAAGGGTTATCGGGTACAGAAATCACTATTTAAGGTTTAGCGTACCGAATACCTGGGAATTGTTGAGTAAAGCGGGGTTCAAATACGACACCACACTGGGGTATCCAGACTGCGCTGGCTTTAGAAATGGGATGTGCCATCCTTTCAGGCCTTTTAATTTGAATGAGGGGCGTCAGATCGATATTATGGAGCTTCCACTGGTGATAATGGACCGCTCGCTTTTGAAAGACTACATGCGCCTTGATGTTAAAAAAGCCTGGGAATGTACGAAGTATCTTATCGATACTGTTGAACGGCATAACGGTGTGATTACTATCCTCTGGCATAACAACACATGCATTGAGGGAGAGACTCTTAAATATTACGAAAAAGTCCTTGAGTACTGTGCCAGCAAAAACGCCTGGATTACCAGCGGAGAGGAAATCTATAACTGGTGGACCAGTCAGATTGAGCCGGGGATCTAAAAACAGTGCTATGTTGCTGAATAAATCATAGTTGCTAAATAAATTACGATAATATAAGGATCAATTAAAAGTAAGGATCAATTAAAAGTAAGGATCAATTAAAAGACTAAATCGATCTTCATTCACAAAAAGAATAAAACAACATCAACCGGCAGCTCAAAGAAAATTCTTTTTTGCCAGATATATGGCTGCCTCAAGTGGATTAACTTGATTGATGTTGGTTCCGGGAACTTTGGCTGTTAAAAAGTTAACAGTGTATTTCTGTTAAAGGTTCAATAATTATTTTACCCGTTGAGCCCAGGGGCTATAATCTCTGGTAAACGGGAAAAGGGAACAAATACCTGGAGATGCCGGCTGGATAAAAGTCCCATACTTTAGGAGTTTTCGGGGTCCAGGCTGTCACTACTGGGAGAAGGGGGCTGTTGAGTCGGATGAGTTTATAAGGATAATTTGTGTATAGGAAATTGGGAAGGGAGAAAAGGCCAGGGTAAAAAGTAAGGAAAGGTCAGGTTACTGAAATTCTGAAGAATTAGGATTCTTAAAAGGGCAAATATACCCACAGGAACAAGTATAACCGCAGGAATTTAAACGATTCACTTCAGAGATATAAAAACTTCCAGTTATCGGGCCTGAAAAAACAACATCCCTTGCCAGGGTAGTGGCTATGGATGAAAAGAAAGCAGATGTGGCAAAAAAGCCATATAAAAAAGAAAAGAAGGCAAGTTTTGTATCAGATGTGCTGACACTCGCAGGCGGAACAACCTTTGCTCAGATCCTTACGATTCTGTCAGCTCCTGTTCTGACCCGCCTTTACGGACCGGAAGATTTTGGAGTCTGGGCTCTGTATATTTCAATCACGAGCATTATAAGCGTTATTGCATGCCTGAGGTATGAGTTATCTATAATGCTGCCTGAATCAGACGAGGAAGCAATAAACCTTTTAGGGCTGAGTTTCCTCGCAGTCTTTTTTGTTACCGGTTTAACCGTGCCAGTTATCTGGTACTTCAAAACCCCGATAATTGACCTTTTGAATGCCCCGCAGATAGGGGATTATCTCTGGCTTGTCCCCCCGTTCGTGTTTGTAAATGGGGTTTTTCTCGCACTCAACAACTGGAACTCAAGAACAAAACTCTTCAAGAGGCTCTCCTTCTCAAGGGTTTTCAGTTCGGTTTCGACCACTGCAACCCAGATCATCCTCGGGCTTGCAGAACGCCCCCCAACTGCAACTGGTTTAATCGGCGGCAGCCTTGCGGGCCAGTCTGTAGCAACATTCGTGCTTGGAGGACAGATCTGGAGAGATGATAGAAACCTGATAACGAAGAGCTTGAGCTGGAAAAAGATATATGAAAGCTCTATACGGCACCGCAAACTTCCACTCATAGACAGCTGGTCTGCCCTTATGAACTCAATCTCCTGGCAGCTTCCGGCTTTTCTTCTTTCAGCCTTTTTCACTCCTGCAGTGGTTGGATTTTATTCCCTGGGGTTCCGCCTGCTCCAGTTACCTATGAGTTTTATTGGAGGTTCAATCTCACAGGTCTTTTACCAGAGGGCATCAAGGGCAATATCCGAAGGCACCCTCAGTACTCTTGTTGAAAGTGTATTCAGAATGCTCGTGCTCATAGGCATGTTCCCTATATTGATTCTCACAATTGTCGGAAGCGATGTCTTTACCGTGATTTTCGGGAGTGCCTGGACAGAAGCAGGAGTCTACGCCCAGATCCTGAGCCTCTGGGCTTTTATATGGTTTATCTCATCCCCCTTAACCACAATATACCTGGTAGTAGAAGAACACCACTTCGGCTTCAACTACAATTTCTTCAACCTGACAACCCGCTTCCTGTCCCTCACAATTGGCGGCATGTTCGGAAGTGCCCGTATAGCTCTTGCCCTCTTCTCCATATCAGGCATTGTAGTGTACGGCTACCTGTGCCTGAAAATGATGTACTACTCCGGGGTAAAGACCTCAAGAGCCCTGAAAATAGTATTCTCAAACCTGGTCCTCTTTATCCCTGCAGGAGCAGTCCTGATAGCTCTCAAAACCGCAGGAATAAACCAGGTCCTTCTGGTTGTAATCTCCGGTTTGATTATCTGCATTTATTATCTGTATATACTGAAAACGGATAAACAGGTAAAAGAGATAAGAGGGGAACTCAAATTTCCGAGAAAGACCTAAAAAGCGTAAAAAGCGTAAGAACTCATCACAGGTAATCGATGGGATCGTATTCAAAAGGTCGCGCTCTATATACACGCCTGATGAGAAATACTGATAATCAGGCTGTTCCTATTAATAACCAGATTCCGATTCGGCGGCAAGTCGTATAAAAATCAAGGTAAAATATAAATAGACTTTTCTGAGAGAGATCGTTGTAAAAGCCAGCCTGTGGGGAAATTCTTTGCTGCCGAACGTCCAGGACATTAAAAAGAAAAACGATATAAGCATGTTGATTTATCTGCAGATTATCTGAAAGTTATGTGATTCAAATTAAGACAAAAATATCGAAAAAGGAGATTCGGAATATTGCTTTCTGAGGGGATTACATTCGTGAAATTCGCTTCCGCTTTCATCCAGAACCAGAGTAATAGAAAAAAGCTGAAACTGCTGTTCTGTCTTTCGGTACTTCTATGTATGATCCCCTTTCCCGGGAATGCTGCAACTAACAGCTGGGAACTTATCCCTGAAAACCCGGTAGTTGGAGACACAATAGAGATCAGAGGAGCCGATTTCGCAGGAGAGACAGCAGACGTGTGGGTGTCCTTTGAAAAGGACGTCCGGGTCTCGGACGGCAAATACGAGTATCTGCTTGACGACGTAAAAATCCCGCCCGGGTTCAACAACCGTTTTACTGTGCAGGCAATAGGTGTCGATGACCTGAACGTGAGAGTAAAGATGATACTCTGGATAACCATAACTGGAACTGCAAAAGAAGGAGATGCCACGGTTTCCCAGGCAGGCGTCCCCCCAGGGACTTACAAGATCAGGCTTGACGGGAAATCAAATGCCTCTGATGTCAAGCTCAGGATTACAGGTTTCCAGCAGGTGAAGGTGGATTCAGGGAATTTCAGCTATAAGTACGACACTAAATCGATCCCGGCAGGCAATTTTGAGGTAAAGGTAGGGGACGTTACAAAGCAGGTTACCCTGCAGCCGGCAGAAAACCTGCCTTCGGATATAACACCCTCTTCGGAACAAAAAGAGGGCAAAAAAGAAGATTTATCCCGGAACTGGAAGGCCTCAAACATATGGATAGAAGGGATCTTAGCCGGAATGCTACTACTTCTGCTTTATTCAAGGATTAAAAAGCGTTAAAATTATGGAGTTCTGGAAGAAAAAAAGAGTGTTTAAACATATTAAGTATTAAACACTTTGAATATTAAACACTTTAAATGTTCCGGGAACCCTTGCAAATCTCTTTAATGGCGAAAATGTGTTTTTAAATAAATATATGAATGTTGAATAATATTTAATTAAAAAAGATTAACAGCTAAAGCCCTGAAAAAGAGCAAAAAACCTGGAATTAAGCAGGGAAGAGAATAACTAAGGGGTGGTAGTAATGAAGAAAAGAACCGAAATATATAATGGGATTTATGGCAAAACATTCAGGTTAGCCCTGACAGTTTTGATGATTACTTTTTCACTCATTTCAGTATCAGCGGCATTTTCCGAAGAAGAGCCCTGGATTGCAGTTCTCGAAAAAAATGATAACAGCGTTTTTTTTGCAGACCATAATGAGAGCCTGACGGAAGGCGGCTGGATCCTTCTCAGCGGAGGAGAGGAAATTCAGCTCCCACAGCCTCTTAATTTTACATACAGCGGGGCAAACAGCCTTCAAAGTGCGGGAACTACTCTTGAACTGAAATCAGGGGTATCCGCCGGAGATGATACGGAACTGGTACTTACATACCCGTACTCCACCCATCCCTTTTACACTGAAAACGAGAAAGTGAAGATGGATTTCAAAGGACCTGCAGCTTTCGGGAAGCAGAAAGTGAATATTTACCTGGTCCAGGGGCTTGATGTAAATTCCCTTAAAGACGCCTTTACGGATCTCAGGGATGGGAACGCCGGGAGCTTCAAGGAAATCTTCGATAGTAGCACGGGTTCTACAACTCTGGTAACCACCACGGTCCTGAACGAAACCGGGGACCTTTCCGCCCCCCTGACCCTTGACCCCCTTCCAGCAGGCAGTTACGGAGTACTCATAATGCTTGCAGGCAACGAAAATGAAGAGTCTGAGGCGGAGAGGAAGGTCCTTTCGGCAACCTGTTTTGAGGTACTGGAATACGAACTGAAAGTAGATTCCCCAAACAAACTCAAAGAATGCGAAAATCTTGAAGTCAGCCTGAACCTGAAAAAGGCTCCTGCTCAGGGGAGCTACACATACGGGGCCCTGCTGATAAGGGAAGACGCCTACCGCGCAGAAATAAATGTAAGCTCAAACGGGACAGTGCACGGGACCGATATCTTCGTTAACGGAATCGATATCATCAATGAATTCGGCATTAATTCTACAAACTACGAGTCCAAATTCAGCAAAGATGAACTCACGACCGAAATCCAGACCCTGATAGGAGAAGGCAACGGTACGATAAGCATAGGAGACGAGAACCAGAACACCCTCTCCCTGACAACCTTTGACCTCCCTCCCGGAGACTACCTCCTCTTTGCAGCTGCCTATGAAAACGGCAAAGGCCTTACAGGCATAGCCCAGAAAGAGCTGGCGATATGTGCCCCCAAAAAATCACATGGGTCAGACAAAAAACAAAACGAGGACTCAAAAGCCACCGACCTTTCAATAGATGATAAAAGTCCTTCCACCCTGGAAAGCGAGCAGTCCATTCTTGATACCGCAAGTTCACTCGGACTCGAAAACCTCGAACCCCAGATTCGGGGAGAAATTCTCCAGGCAGAAAAGGTTATAAAAAATCCCCCTAAACTGGCTTCCTTCCTCATAGGCTTTGCGGGAACGCTCATGATAGGGATTACGATACTGAAGAGAAGGCGCTGAAACCGGAAAAAAGCGGAGGAAAGTTCGGGCCTTGAGATAGCGACTGAAGAAGATCAGGAGCAATCTAACCGGGAGCCTGCCGGTTTTTTCATTTTTTTTATTTTTTTTATTTTTTATTTTTCATTTTTCTCCCGGCCCGGCCCCTCTGCAAACTTGCCCGGAGAGATTTTAGCCGGGTTTTAACGGACTACCTATGAGACCTTGAAAAACTGCACAAAAGTAGGTCTCAAGCACCTGTGGTCCTTTCAAACCCTCAACTTTTCAGGCGCCTTCTCCAAAAGCCCTGGATTTCATCGGGTATTTTTAACAGGAAACCCAGGGGTCCCCCGAGGGCTGTGAGAGTTCCGGGATGGTAACCAGGATGAAAACAGAAGAGATAAAAACGTTTAAGATACGAAAAATTGAAAAAATAATTAATGCGCCAGATGTTTTGCTCAAGCAGTATTTCAGGGAATGACTTTTGCTTTAATAAGAGATAACTCGCGTTCTATGGTTGAAATCCGTTCATCAAGATGAGACCTGAAATTATCCCGGCTTACGCGGATTTCGTATGTTATTTCCACCCTGGCCTGATCGATTTTATTGCCCAGCACATCAATTTTCCCGCCGAGGGATTCAATTTTCCCACCGATTGAATCCATTTTTCCACCTGTCTCTTATACACAT
>NZ_JJQL01000023.1:0-5857 GCF_000979975.1 Methanosarcina sp. 1.H.A.2.2 | reverse complement strand
CGCGGCCGCGTCCATTCTTTCATAAGTTGCGGTGGTCAGATCCTCATCTCTGATGAGCTCAAATGCTGTATACTCACCTGTTGGCTTTTTGTAGACCACGTCAATATTTTCTACACGAATGGGATATTGAGTAATGTTAATTTTTGTGAGCAATTCACGAATGGCGTCTTCGTTTCCCTCACAAACAACCTGTACTGTCCCGTCATCAAGATTTTTAACGTATCCATTGAGATTCAGATTAAAGGCAATCTCATCAATGAAATCTCTGAAACCTGCTTTTTGGACTCGACCATATACTTTGATCTCGGCACGTTTCTCCATATGAGACTTATTTTTCGTAACAGGAGATAAACCTTGTTATCAGTTTATCCCGAGCCATCCACTTAGCAATTTTTTGGAAAGGCCGGCTGCTTACAGCACCCGGTGAGAGCTCCGGAACCTGAAAATCAAATAAAATCAGCTTGCAAAACCACAATAATTAACTATTTTCTGACAGAGTTAAGCCTGCAAAGTTCGCTTCTCAATTTTTTTGCAGCCGATGACGGAGCGGACCCGGGAAATTGTGAAGCTTGCACAAATTATAAACAGAGGTAAGCATAAAGTCATAAGTGATCAGCTGTATGCAGCCCGTTATGCCACAATCAGATCTTGAACAGCTTGAACAGAAGCTAAGGGAATTTTTCTCTAAAGTTGAGGGCGTTACATTGGCCTATCTTTTCGGCTCAACCGTCCGGGGAGAAGCTAACCGCCTGAGTGACATTGATATCGCTGTGCTTTTTGATGATACTCTTTTACAAAAGGAAGCTTTTGATCTTCAGCTGGAAGTTATAAGCGAACTTACAGGGCTTCTGAAAACGAACAATGTGGACCTTGTGGTACTCAATGATTCTCCTCTCCTTTTGACATATAACATTATACGTGACGGGATCATTTTAAAATCCTATGAACCTGTCAGAGTAAAGTTTGAGACAAAAATCATGTCCAGATACCTGGACGAGCGGTATCACATTCAAAGGCATGCAAAAGAGAGTTTGAGAAGGATAGCAGAGAGCGGATTTCGATGATAGAAGAAATTAACTTCAAGCTGGAACAGTCGAGTTGCGGCTCGACGGTGCGCTGCCCTTTTCGCTTCGCTCAAGAGGGCTAATTTATGGGTTTTAGCAATGAGCTTCGCTGCGCTCAAGAAGACTAAGTTTGGGACAAGAGAAGTGGATTCCGATGATAGAAGAAATTAACTTCAAGCTGGAACAGTCGAGTTGCGGCTCGACGGTGCGCTGCCCTTTTCGCTTCGCTCAAGAGGGCTAATTTATGGGTTTTAGCAATGAGCTTCGCTGCGCTCAAGAAGACTAAGTTTGGGACAAGAGAAGTGGATTCCGATGATAGAAGAAATTAACTTCAAGCTGGAACAACTGGGGGAGTATGTCAGCACTCTCAGAGAATATCAACCGTATGATATTGAGGAGATAAGGGACAACCGTACTTTGAGGGGAGCAGTTGAAAGGTATATGGAGGTCTCACTGGCCTGCATGATTGATATCTGCGAGATGATCGTTTCCAGCGAGAAATTGAGGCGTCCGGACACTTACAGAGAAGTTATCCTGGTACTTGGCCAGCACGAGATCCTTCCAGAGGAGTTTGCCAGGAAGCTAGCACCTGCGGCCGGTTTTAGAAATGTGCTTGTCCACATGTATGCAGATATTGATCTGGAAAAGCTTTATTCCCATCTCCAAAATGACATTGACAATCTGGAACTTTTTGCTGAATACATCGCAAAGTACCTGATTTCCAAATATGATTAAAGGCAGAACTCGAGACGCGAAAAAAGAAGAGCCCGGGGTTTGCATTAAAGCATCCACTTAGCAATTTTTAGGGAAAGGCCGGCTGCCTACGGCACCCGGTGAGAGCTCCGGGACAGAAAACGAGGTAAAAAAAGGCTTGCAGGATAGAAATTACCAGCTCTTTTCCTCTGCACCCGTATTTCATCAACAGCCGAAACATCCGTCCACAGGTCTGAGATCTCCAGAGGCTTCCATAAGGCCATCCCATGCCCGTTCTGAGTTTTCAGAGCCCTTTAGAGGCAGCAAAACCATTACTTTATATACAAATGACCATAAATTCAAAATACCATGAAACTGCAGGACCCGCGTGAAGTTGACATATACATCAAAAAACTGCAGGAAATGCTTCCGGAATTGAAGAAGAAGTACCCTATCAAATATATGGGAGTTTTTGGTTCATACGTCCGGGGAGAGCAGAGGCTTTCAAGCGATCTGGACATCCTGGTGGAATTCAACGGGTCCATCACGCTGCTGGGTTATGCCAGGCTTGAGAATGAGTTGTCGGATAAACTTGGAATAAAGGTCGATCTTGTATCAAAAACTGCCCTGAAACCCAGAATCGGCAAACACGTTCTTTCAGAGGTGGTTGAAGTATGACTACCCGAGTTGCAGGGGATTACATAGAAGACATACTTAATGCTCTGCTCGATATTCAGGAATTCATCGCCGAATATTCCTATGACCGGTTCGTCAATGATAGAAAAACACAATATGCCGTGATCAGAGCTATAGAAATCATAGGCGAGGCGTCTAAGAACTTACCTCCGGAGATAAGGGAAAAATATCGGGTTATCCCATGGAGAGAGATGGCTACCATGCGAGACAGGCTAATTCATGGTTATTTTGGTGTGGATCTGATAATTTTATGGGACACTGTACAACAGGATATTCCACCCCTTATCCCGATGTTCAAATCTATCCTTGCTGAAATTGAGTGAATTACCAGCTCTTTTCCTCTGCACCCGTATTTCATCAACAGCCGAAACATACGTCCACATGTCTGAGATCTCCAGAGGCTTCCATAAGGCCCTCCCAAACCTGCTTTGAATCTTTTTTGACTGAAGCCATGCAGAATACAGATTTCCTGATTTCCGGAAGTTCACGGGATAGATTCTCGTGACCCACTCATTTCCCCTCATTTTAGATGAGTGATCAGGCCAGCTATCGAATGCAGCATAATTCCGGTCAAAGCCATAAAGGATCCGGTGAGGGTCAGCAGGATCATCAAAACGGCAGGCCCGAAGTTAAGGTTCCCACCAAGGTAAAAGGTCCGCAAAAAACCGAAGCCCAGGTATAACCCGCCTGCACTGAGGAGGGAACCGGGCAGGGTGAAGCAGTACAGGGGCTTATTATATTCGATGTCCTTAAAAATCCTGAACAAAACACCCAGGCCGTGCCTTACAGGATTTTCGGTTGAGCCGTCTACGTCGTACCTGACCCGGATCTCCACTTCTTTTACCCTTAACCCGGCCCTGCCTGCGTCTGCGAGCATTTCACTTTCTATTGCCATGCCTGTGGCATTGAAGCGGAAGACGTCTTTTGTGGAGGCG
The DNA here is from genome assembly GCF_000979975.1 of Methanosarcina sp. 1.H.A.2.2. Taxonomy (NCBI): domain Archaea; kingdom Methanobacteriati; phylum Methanobacteriota; class Methanomicrobia; order Methanosarcinales; family Methanosarcinaceae; genus Methanosarcina; species Methanosarcina sp. 1.H.A.2.2. The sequence continues at coordinate 2,469 of NZ_JJQL01000023.1, read as the reverse complement.
GCAAAGGCGCGGAACCCGCTCTGGGAGTCGGTAATTTTGATTCCGGAGTTCAGGACCGTAACTTTGTCAAGGATAGTCTGGCCTATGCGCCGGTACGCGGGCGTGTCTGTGGGATGCCCGTTCAGATAACGGCTCCCATTTACCATGTCAGCTTCACCCCTGAGGATAGGGGCAACGAGCTTCGGGATATCAGCCGGGTTGTGCTGCCCGTCCGAGTCCATGGTAACTATTATATCTGCATCCCCGGCGGCCTCAAAGCCAGTCTTAAAAGCCATGCCCTTGCCCAGATTGGGGAAATGCACAATCACCTCAGCCCCGGCGTTTGCAGCAACCTCGGCTGTCCGGTCCGAGCTGCCGTCGTCAATGACTATCACCCTGTCAGCATACCTTCTTGCAAGCAGGACAACGCTCCCTATGGACACTTCTTCATTATAAGCCGGCAGGAGCACGGTTATGTTATGGGAAACATCCTGCCTTTCTCTTAAAACCTCATGCGGCATCAGAAATCGATAACTTCTCCCTGTCGCCAGCTCTGCACCCGTTTTAATACACCCCTTGTTGGAAGAATAAACATGTAATTTAAATTATATATTAGATCTTATGATGAAAAACAACACTTTAGTCCAGACCACTATGTAACTCTCAAAAATCGGCACCATGAGACTAATTAGCTAAGACGAAGCAATTTGCAAGTATAAATACTAATCTAAAACGACTAATTAGAATAAATATATATATCACTGTGAGGAGAAATGCCCGTCGCGATTATTGAGATTGCCTCAAGGATAAAAACACGCATAACCTGAAAACCTCATTTAAAGCAGGTTATCTGACGGACAACCTGCCGGGAAAAAATGGAATAAAACCTTTTGAGGAAATGAATCAAAAACGCCTGAAATTGATCTGCGGCTCTTTTAAGAACCTGAGCACCTGCAAATCTTCTATCAGCGAATACATATCTTCGCCCTTCGAGAGCCCGAACAGTTCAGCCCGCTCCGGTTCAAGCAACCTGAGCTCCGGGACGGAACAGTAGTTAGGATTCCTGACAAAACCATCTTCGAGCAGGAAATAAGCCCCGCCACCAAACTGCCGGACAGGCTCATAGAGCGAGGAGAAGTCCACACAGACCCAGTTGGCCATCCCGAGTTTCGCTTCGGGATCACAGGAAATCGGAGATTTTCTGGGAGTTGCACTGTAAGTGCAACAGCACGAGGTCCGTTTCACTCGCTTTGCTCGCTCAAGCGGACTAAATATTATTTAGATCGAAAGAATTGCTGAAGACAGAAACTCAAATTACAAATGAAAGTGCGTAAATCAGAGAAGTTAATAAGAAATATACAGGAGCGCTGGCTGAGAATCTGATCCTGATCAGACCTCCACTGCAAACAGCCCGGAAAAAGTCTGAGGTTCCTTCAGAAACCTGAGCACCTGCAAATCTTCTATCAGCGAATACATATCTTCGCCCTTCGAGAGCCCGAACAGTTCAGCCCGCTCCGGTTCAAGCAACCTGAGCTCCGGGACAAAGCAATAGGCAGGATTCCTGACAAACCCGTCTTCAAGCAGGAAATAAGCCCCGCCACCAAACTGCCGGACAGGCTCATAGAGCGAGGAGAAGTCCACACAGACCCAGTTGGCCATCTTTAGAACTTTATTTGACCTGTTGACTGTGATATGCCCGTAGTCCGGCGGGACAACTACAATATCCCCCTGTCCAGCCTCGACAACAACCACGTCTGCAACCTTCCCACCTCTCCCCATCTTCTGCAGGAGATAAACTGCCTCTCCCTCAAGCACCTGATAAATCTCAGGATAAGAAACATCAAAATTCGGAGCCCTGGGGTGGTAATGCCCTTTGGTCTTTACATACTCCTTTCCAAGCCTTGCTGGAGGAATGACAGTTATATCATAGCGCAGCCCGAACTCTCTCATAAGCCCGAGTTCCTCTTCATTCCGTGCAAGCTCCCTGTACATATAATATAGATCGAAGTCCTCAGCCGTTTCAAGCCACATCCGATCAGCAACGACATCTCTCATGTCGTAAAGTGTCCTCACGTCAGGAGCGCGGACGGTTTCCCCAAAACTCAATGGTTCCATAGTTTTTCCTCAAAATAGTAATAGGTAGTAATATTTCAAAAATATTGTAAGTACTCAAATTTATATGAGGAAGTTATGTCTGGGATGAATATATATAAAATTTTTTACAAAGGATGAAAAAACAAGATTATAATTAAAAAGATGATAAAGAAAAAAAAGCAAGACCGACGGATTGATGGCACAAACCAAAGAACTTAAATAACTGGAAAGGACACTTTAATAAAAATTAATAAAGTAAAATACATTTTCCGGCAAGGACACGGTAAAAATATGAAGATTGCAATTATTCTCGGCACAAGGCCTGAAATTATAAAAATGAGCCCTATAATCAGAGAATGTGAGAAACAGGGCATAGAGTATTATATACTGCATACA
>NZ_JJQL01000026.1:0-27339 GCF_000979975.1 Methanosarcina sp. 1.H.A.2.2 | reverse complement strand
AGAATTGTCAGCAACGATTATTTCTCCCTCTATACCATATTTTTTGAATATAGACTGAGCTTTCTGTATGCAAATACGGATAGTTTCTTCCTCATTCATAGAAGGCATTACGATAGAAAGAGAGGGCATGCCCAGCTAATACACCATATCTCCTAATAACTATTTTGATACTTCACAGTTTTCAAGAAGAGATTATCAACGCATATATAGCCACCATTTTAAATAATGCTACATTTTATGTTTGAGCTAATCCCAAACCTCAAAATTGCTTCTAGGAGTTCGTATTTCAAACAATTAATCAAGTTTTTGATAATGGAAAATAGGCATCCTCTTTAAATTGAGTGGAAAGCTTTCTTCTTTCAATTCAATGCACTATCTTCTCTGAGGAATTGATGCAATGCAGGAGATATAAGACCAATTGAATATAAACAGGATATAAAGTGAAGATCTTTACATCCCCACATTTTTTTAAAATATTATTTTTCATCAACCATATTTTTAACTTAATTCATCTGAAAAAAAGCAGCAGAAGTTTTATTATATACTTTCTGGCTCTATATCCCTTTATATGGCTGATGAGAAGCAGATATCGAGGATCGTTCCGGATACCAGCGTGATAATTGACGGGAGGCTTTCTTCCCGCATCAAAAGTGGTGAGTTCAGGGGCGTTGAAGTTGTTGTTCCCGAAGCTGTGGTATCGGAGCTTGAAGCCCAGGCAAACAGGGGCAGAGAAATAGGTTTCAAAGGGCTTGAAGAGCTTTCGGAACTTCGGAAGCTATCAGACAGAGGGGAGATTCAGCTTCAGTTCAGCGGGGTTCAGCCCACTTCAGAGGAAATCAGGCTTTCTAAAGAGGGAAGGGTAGATGCCCTTATCCGGCGTACGGCTCTTGAGGTAGGAGGGCTGTTTGTTAGTGAAGACCGCGTACAGTCTCTGATAGCTAAGGCAAAAGGACTTGATGTTGAGTACATTCATCCCAAAGTTCTGGACCCGTCAGAATTCGGTCCTCTCAAAATAGAGCATTTTTTCACTGATGATACGATGTCCGTACATCTCAAAAATGCGGTTTCTCCAATGGGTAAGAAAGGTCCTGTAGGGAATGTGCGTTATGTACGGATCCGGGAAGAGCCTTCAACTTCCCAGGAGCTTTCCAGTATCTCAAAAGAACTTATTGAGAGGGCGAGGCTGGACCCCGAATCTTTCATCGAAATGTCCTCGAACGGGGCTACGGTCCTGCAGATAAGAAACATGCGGGTTGCAATTACACATCCTCCTTTCTCCGATGATATGGAGATAACTGTCGTCAGACCTACAGTTGTTGTTGACCTTGAGCATTACCATCTGAACGAGAAGCTGAAAGAGCGTATAGTAAGTCAGCGTGGAGTCCTTATTGCAGGACCTCCGGGAGCCGGGAAATCCACTTTTGCTGCCGGTGTTGCCCGCTATTTGAATGATCATGGGCAGGTAGTCAAGACCATGGAATCTCCAAGGGACCTGCAGGTGCCTCCTGAGATCACTCAGTATTCCCCCCTTAATGGGAAGATGGAGAACACCGCTGATCTCTTGCTTCTGGTCAGGCCGGACTACACTATCTATGACGAAGTACGAAAAACCGGGGACTTTCTGATCTTTGCGGACCTGCGCCTTGCAGGAGTCGGGATGATAGGAGTCGTACATGCAACCAGGGCAGTGGACGCCATTCAGCGCCTTATCGGAAGGGTTGAACTGGGTGTAATCCCGCAGGTAGTGGATACTGTAATTTTCATCGATAAAGGAGAGGTTGCAAAAGTCCTGGTGCTCGCCTTTACAGTTAAGGTTCCTTACGGGATGACCGAGCAGGATCTCGCAAGGCCGGTAATTACCATTGCGGATTTCGAAACTGGCAAGAGTGAGTATGAGATTTATACATACGGAGAACAGGTTGTAGTCATGCCAATCGGCGCTTCCAAGGAAAGCCGGAAACCTGCCTGGAAGCTTGCTGAAGAAGAGATCAGGAACGTAATCAGCAGGTATGCAACAGGTCCCGTTGAAGTGGAAGTGACCTCAGACGACAGTGCAATCGTAAAGGTCCATGATGAGGATATGAGAAAGGTTATCGGCAAAGGCGGGAACGTCATTGATAGGATCGAAAATATCCTTGGGCTCCACATCGATGTCAGGGAGCTGGAAGCCGAAATTCCAAGAGGTGTAAAAGTCCAGAAGCGCGGGGCTGAACGCAAAGCTTTCCCGGGAAAGGCCAGAGAAACTGTGCCTGAGAAAGGTGTTCCTGCATCTCCGGTTCATCCCATCATCGAAAGGACCAAGAAGCACCTTATCCTTGGGGCTCTCGAACTTGCAGGAAAGGACGTAGAGGTTTTCATCGAAGACGAATATCTCTTCAGTGCAACTGTTAGCCGGCATGGAGACGTGAAACTCAGAGTAAACTCGGACCTTGCATCGGAAATTCTGGAAGCTCAGGATAACGGAGAGATTGTTGAGGTCAGACCGATCTGATCTTCTCATTTTCCTTTTATGCCCTTAACTTTTTACTTCCCGAATTGCGCCTCGCCCGAATTGCGCCTCGGGAGTACGCGGTCCTTTTCGCTACGCTCAAGAGGACTAATTTATGGACGCTTAATACTGGACTTTGCCCAGAGGGCTGATTTAAGGATTTAGCAGTGAAATTCGCCTAAGAGAGCTGATTTATGGGCATTGGTAGTGAAATTAGCTAAGGGGGGGGCGGATTTATGGGATTTAGCAGTGAAATTCGCGCAAGGGGACTAAATTGCACATGTTTGGAGCCTCTCCGTGCATTTTCACGTTTTCCGCGGTTCAACTCTAAGTTTGAATACTAGACAAGGAATTTTAGGAATTGGCCATAAGCACTACCTGAAAAATTAGTTTTTAAATTCCTTATTGAGGCCTCATTTTTAAGTATCTTCATTTTTATTGGAAGGACCACCAGACAAGCCGGGGGACACTTTAGAACTTATGGATTGAAAATCGGTTTTAGGGGTCAAGGGACATATTAATTGATTAATAAGGGGCCACCTGTGATTTCCTTTTTCAAGTTGCACTTTTTATGTTTTTTATCAATTTGTAAAAAAATTTATATACTGTTTGGGTATGATTTCATATTAGAAATTTTAAGGGGTTATGGTTCAATTGAGTAAATCATATCAGTTAGAGCCCGAAATCAGGGATGATTTGCAGGGGAGAATCGAGGTTTTTGACCAGAGCATCAGAAGTTTTGAAAAGCGGCTGAGAGCAGTTGAGCGCCGCTTATCCCTTGAAGCATCTCAGACTTTGCAGGCTGGAAAGGCTTTTTCAGGAATGTCTCCAGATTCGTTTCAAGAGGAAAACTCTGTAAATCTTGCGGCAGGCTCTTCAGTTTCTCCAAAGGGACCCTCTGTTTCTCCTGAAGCTTCATTTTCTCTTCCGGAGAATTCTCTGCTTTCAGACTCTGTTCCGTCGCTCACTCAAGAGGATGTTTCAACTTTTGCCTTCGGCGCAGTGCTCCCCTCTTCAGACGCCTCAAATGGTTCCACGATTTTTCTTGATAGTTCTTCGGATGTTTCGGGAATCAGTTACAGAGTAAAGGATATAAGTAGTCTTTTTTCCAGCCTCTCCGAAAGCCTCCATTCTCTACAGGCTGCTATATCCGAACTTTCGGATTTTGTGCACAGCAACCTTAAGCCAGAGGTCGAAAAACTGGAGAATGAAGTCAAGGACATTCAAGGTCAGGAAAGCGCATCAGAAGAACAGATACGAAAATTTGAATCCCGCATTGAAACCATTGAAAATCGAGATAGGTTTACTCTTGGCTCGATAAAAGTTCCGGTAGAAATCTCAGGAATTGCCGGGTCTTCCGTCCTTTTCCTTACAGGGTTTCTGATCTGGTCCGGACGCTGGGATATAATAAGGTCTCCTTACTTCTCAACCGGGCTTGCAGTAATTATGGCAGGAGCTGTACTTTTGAAGTTTTATATGGTTAACCGAAAGCAAAAATCGTTAACTAACTGATGATAGAAAGGAGTAGTGGTAGAAAGGAGTAGTGATCGAAGGGAGTAGTGATGGAAATGTGTAGTTGGCAATAAATTACCATACTCGGCGATAAAACGATGAAGGGTAAACAATTAACAGTAAGTCATCAGTAATTAGTAATAAAATATGCAATAATAAATAATATTTGCTGAATATTAGATATAATTCTCAATCAGTGAGAATATATAAAATATATAGGAATAAATTGATTACTTTAAGCCATAATACATTTTTCAGGACTGATGCCATAAACGATACCAGCGGATCAGTCTCAAAACATTTTTATATAATCACTCCTTATAATAATAGATTCAGATATTATACGGGGTGGTATCATAATCGAATTAACTAAAGCTCTTATTCTCGGCTTCACAGTAGGCATATCTGCAGCCATTATCCCCGGACCCATGCTGTTTGCAACAATCGGGGCATCGTTTCAGAAAGGCTGGCGAGCAGGACCTTCGGTATTTCTGGGCCACGCCCTTGTGGAACTCATCTTTTTCGTGCTTATTCTGATAGGTGCATCAGCTTTCCTTGGAAAAACAGTAATCTCGTATCTGGCTGTAATAGGCGGCTTAATGATGGTGATCTTCGGGCTCGCAATGATTAAAAACGCAAAAGAAGCCTCTACAATGGATATATCTATTTCAGCCAGCAGCCTGAATCTCTCTTCAGGTCCTATATCTTCAGGAATTATAACTTCGGCATTGAACCCTTTCTCAGGCACGGTATCCGCAGGAATTATAACCTCAGCACTGAATCCTTTTTTTGTTGCATGGTGGTTGACAGCAGGTAGTGCGATCATCCTTCAGGAGTATCTTATAGGCACCCTTGCAGTAATTGCATTTGTTGTCGGGCACTGGATAGCAGACCTTGGATTTCTTGTAGCTGTATCTTCATCCTTTTCCAGAGGAACGGAAGTAATTTCACAGTCCACGCATGAAAAACTGGTATACCTCTGTGGAGGTTTTATGGCATTCTTTGGGCTGTGGTTTATGATCAATAACAATAACGTTTTGCAATAATTAATTCTGTAATTAAAAATGTATCGGCATTTAAATGAAAATGTAGGAAAAAACAGGTTTTTTACCCCTTCTTTTTTAAAAAAAGTACTTCTAAGGAGTTAGCTCCTTGAAAAATTAATCCCTTAAGAGTTAATTTCTAGAGGACTAGTTCTTTTTTAGAGGACTGACTCTCTAGATACTGAATTAATCAGGAAGCTTTAACTCCTCTTTACCTTAATAAAATATTCCTCACTAAAATCTCTATATCCTGTTCTCATTACTTTTACTGCAACGTACCCTTCGGATTTTCCGGCAGGCAACTCGGGATTTAAAATATTTATTATTACGTTACCATCATTGCCCGTGATACCTGAATACGCTTTATTTCTGTCCGGGCTCCAGACAATTACGTTTGCTTCTCCCACCCCGCGGTTTTCCCTGTCAAGCACGCTTATCTGCAGGCTAAAGTTGGATTCCCCTCCTCCGGAGTTGAGTGAAAATGTGCTTACATTTGCTGTTGCATACATGGGCCCCGCGGGAGCTGGAGCAGCTGAAAGGGCGGAGAGAATCGCATAAAACCCGATAAAGCCAACTATTGAAAGAACTACAATTCTTATTGGAAGCCCGACGGTTCCTGCTTCATTCTCTGTTAAATTTTCAGGCAGCATACTTGACTCCTTTCTCCAGCTTAACTCATGCAAAACATGCAATTAGCGAGTCTTGATAATCATAACTGCATCCTTTCTCTCGTAATCATAGAAGCCGTCTGCCAGGATTTTCAGGTCCATTGTGCCTTCATTCTGGTTTGGGTCAAGTCGGACCAGCGCATTCCCGGGAGTTGTCAGAACAGTGACCCCGTCAATGTCAGTTGTATTCGATGCTGCACCTCCGAGTCCCCTGAGGACAACGTTTGCACCTCGCACCGGGTTTCCGTCTTTATCTGTTACCTTTATTTCTGCGGAAACGACAAATGAGTTCTGTGCGGTAGTAGCATCTACTATTATCGAGTTTCCTGGCTGAAGGCTTCCTGCCCCGGACCCTGTCCTTTCAACAAAGACTGACATTTCCTTTGTAGGAGTCGGTATTATCGAGATAAGCGTTGCAAGGGCAACCATCCCAACAACGAGCATTACAACAATATTTATTGGTAATTCCATTGCTTTCTCATCATTTCTGAATAACTGAAGTCCTTTCATGTTTCCCCCCGATTTCACTCCGTAAATTTTTATCTGAATCATACAACATTCAATGAATATTCAATCATTCTATTTATAATTTTTCGATGTTTAGTCGTGCTTGGCTTTTTGTAGTATAACTGGAGTGTGTGAGTTTGGGCAATATATATCTTTATATAGTTCTTTTTATCATATTCTCTTTACTATCGCACAATCAGCTTTACTAACTGCTAAGAAGGGGAAACAGGTTTTTGACCCAAGAATGTTCTGATGAACCAGATGAATCGGACCATAGACGTAGTTTTTTGTGTCTTTTCGGACTGCATGACTGGAAACGAAAAAGCGGAGCGCTCTGCTGTCTGCCAACAGTGCTAGAAAAACGTTACGAATGCGTTCGCTGTGGCAAGTACAAGGTGATTTTTGAACGGGAGAACAGACCCTGTAATATTTCTGCAGACAGATACTGACCTGAATTTATTATATTATATTTTTCAGGTGTATTTTTCTGAATTATTCTCTTTTCTAATATTTTTTCCACTGTGTTCAAATTCTTTGCTCGTAAGCTTAATCTATTTTAACTTTGTTTTGTTAGAACTATGAAAAGAATCGTGATTATCGATTACGGGCTTGGAAATCTAAGAAGTGTTCAAAAAGGGCTTGAACACGTTGGAGCAAGTCCCGCAATCTCCGGGAACCCCGAGGAGATCATGGCAGCAGATGGTATTATTCTCCCTGGTGTTGGCGCTTTCGTAGATGCAATGAAGTGCCTGGTTCCTCTCAAAGGGATTATCGCGGAATTTGCAGATTCTGGGAAACCAATGCTCGGGATCTGTCTTGGACAGCAGATTCTTATGAGCTCTTCTGAAGAAGGCAAGCTGACCGACGGGCTGAACCTCATTCAGGGTAGAGTGCTTCGCTTTCCAAAGTCTGAACTGAAAGTGCCCCACATGGGCTGGAACAACATCAGGATCAAACAGGATCACCCTCTGTTTAAAGGCATTCCTGACGGTTCTTTCGTATACTTCGTACACTCTTATTATGTGGACACAGCTGCGGAAAATACCCTCGCATCATGTGAATATGGGCAGGAGTTCTCAGCTTCTGTCGTAAACTCAAAAGGCAATGTTATGGGTACCCAGTTCCACCCTGAGAAAAGTGGAGCCACAGGGCTTAAGATTCTGAAAAACTTCGTTGAAATGTGTTGAAATACATATATCTTATAAGTGTACTTCGGTTTTTCAGCTAAACCTTTATTTTTCGTTTTTTTCGGCGGTTAAGTTTTAATTCCGGGGTATTTTATAGTATAACTCAATCCAAAGATTAATGCTTGAATTAAAAAATAATCTGCCCTGCGCCTTTCAAAGCAGTGACAGATATCTGCGAGAGGATGGTTACCATGGATATAGAAGGCTATGCAAAACGGGCTCTCAGGAAGGACCCTTCAAATGAAAACAGCCTTGAAGCACAGCTTGCTTCAAGAATTCTTGAAATCAAGAACATAAACCCCGAAAGGGCTCATGAGATTGCATCTGCAGTTATTTGTGAAGCAAAAGCAACTCTTCACACGGAAGGAGAGGTATTAAGCTCCACCCTCTCAGGAGTTTCCATGGGAGAGTTCGGAGTAGGTTCGAGGGGCACAGGGGACTTTTACGTTCATTCCAAGCTAGGGGAGGTTATAGGCAAGACAGGTGCAGTAGTTGACAGCTCCCAGCTTGACGACTCAGGAGTTGTAAGAATGGGGGATGAATACCTGGTGGTTACGATTGACGGCATACATTCCCGCCTGAGTGATTTCCCATTCCTTTCGGGTTTTCATGTAGCAAGGGCAGCTCTGCGTGACGTTTATTCAATGGGGTCCCGCCCTCTTGCCATGCTTTCGGACATCCATGTCGCAGACGATGGAGATGTGGCAAAAATATTCGACCACATTGCAGGAATCACTACAGTTTCAGAGCTTACCGGAATTCCCCTTGTTACCGGAAGCACTCTCCGGATAGGCGGGGACATGGTAATAGGCGACCGAATGACCGGAGGCGTCGGTGCTGTTGGTGTTACATCTTCCCTTACCTCACGCAACAGGACAAAGGCAGGAGACCTTATCCTTATGACAGAAGGTGCAGGCGGAGGCACGATTTCTACAACTGCACTTTATTACGGGATGCATGACGTTGTGGAAGAGACCATTAACGTCCGTTTTCTTGAAGCCTGCGAAGCTCTCCTGAAGTCCGGGGTTTACAGGAAAGTCCATTCAATGACCGACGTTACCAATGGAGGAATACGCGGGGACGCACGGGAAATCTCAAAGACTGCAGAAGTAAAACTGGTCTTTGAAGAAGAAAAAATGAGAGCCCTTGTTAATCAAAAGGTGCTTTCCATGCTTGAGCTCCTTAAAATCGATTATCTCGGTGTATCTCTTGATGCCCTGCTGGTTATTGCCCCCCCGGAATATGCCGATGAGATTCTTGAAACCGTCCGGGCGGCCGGTGTCGAGATTGATATCATAGGTCATGTGGAAGAAGGAAACGGGGCTGAAATTATCGTCAATGGAGAGACCCGGGACTTTGCACCCAGGTTCAGAGAATCTGCCTATACCCCTGTCAAAAAGGTTCACGGAGAAGAGAATCCGCGAGATTTCGAGGAGATGAGAAATGCAATTGACAGGGCAGCCGAAGAAGCAATCAATAAAAAACAGAGGGTTCTTGAAAAAATAAGGGACAAAAATAAAAATTAAACCCGAAAAATTAAACCCGAAAAAAGAAACTCGAAAAAAGAAACCCGAAAAAAGAAACCCGGGAAAATAAATCCGGGAAAATAAACGGTTAAATTTAATAGTGTACGAAAGCCAAAAAAGGAAAAGCAGAAAAGAAAGGAAGTATTAAATTTTTCTTTTTACCAGAAGCACTTCCATCTCTTTTCCTATAATTTCAACTTCTTCTTCAGCTCCTATTTCTTCTTCGGACCTGGCTTTCCAGTACTCTCCTTTATAGCGGACAAAACCCGGGCTTTTCGGCCCTATCGGATCTATTGTCCGGGCAATATCCCCGATAATAGCTCCGATAACGGGTTTTTTCTTCCTCGTTTCGGCTACTTTATATATTGCAAAGACAAGGAAAAGCCCGAAAATGATTGTGGGAGTAACAACTGTGAAGGTCAGCAGTCTCCTGAATTCCGGAGTGTAAATATTTTCCCCCCCCATCGGTACAAGGAAGATGCTCCCTATTACCAGGCAAATCAGTCCGGCAAGCCCGAAAACCCCAAATCCGGGGGACTGAATTTCAAGGATAAGAAGGCCTACTCCTACAATGATGAGGAAAAATGCTGCTATATTAATATCGAATCCTGTGCCTATCAGCCCGAGCACGATTGCAATAATCCCGAAAATTTCTGCTCCTGCTCCGGGGTTTGAAATCCCGAAGATGATCCCGTAAAGCCCTATTGTCAGGAGAAGAGAAGAAAGTACCGGGTTTGAGATAAGCCTCAGGAAAGCGAGTTGTAGGGGAGGTTCATAGTCCTCTGTCCTCGCACTTTCGGTTTTCAGGGTTCTTTCTTTTACACGCTGCCCGTCGATCTGGACCAGAAGGTCAGGAATGGAAGGGGCTACGTATTCTATTACTCCGGCTTCCAGAGCTTCTTCAGCATCAAGGTTTTTGTTTTTAGTTATGACTTCTTCGGCAAAGGTTTCGTTTCTTCCGTGTTTGCTTGCAGTTGTAACTGAAAACTTGACGAGGGCATTTATGATCTTTTCATCTTCTATGGGTTTTGTTCCCTCGGCAGACATCTGCACGGGCTGCGCCGACCCAAGAACCGTAAAAGGGGCCATTGCAGCAATATCGGTCCCCATAAGGATGAGGGTACCGGCCGACCAGGCTTTTCCGCTCTCGGGCACGTACCCGATCACAGGCACGCTCGCATTTTCAATGCCCTTTATGATAATCTGAGTCTCTTCCAGCCCTCCCCCAGGAGTATCCAGGCTGATTACGAGAGCCTCGAAGTTTTCATTTTCAGCTTTTGAGATTGCGTCAGCGATCAAATTGTCAGAAGCCGGGGTGATGGCTTCGGCAATTTCAAGTACAAGCACCTTCTCCTCTGGCCCTGCACCTGCAGGAAGCGTAAAGGCGGCTATGAGGATGAAGCACAGGAATAAAAAAGAAAGGAAATGGGAAGCCCTTTCCATATGCATGTTTATCGATCCTTTCTCACTTCTTACGTTCCTTCTGACCATTCTCGTCTTTATTCCGCTTTCTTTCCGGCAATGGCCTGTGAGAGAGCTGCGATATTCGCGGTTTCAACAGTCTGGGACTGCTGTGTAACAACTATCAGATTCTTTTCCTTGGCAATCTCGGCAAGGGTCTGGAGTTCCCTGAGTTTGATGGCTACCGGGAGTCCCTGATAGAGAGTGGCAGCTTCCTTCATTTTCTGGGCAGCCTGGAATTCCCCTTCCGCAAGGATGATTCTGGCCCGCTTTTCCCTTTCAGCCTCCGCCTGTTTAGCAATTGCCCTCTTCATGCTTTCGGGCAGGGCTACATCCCGGATAGTTACTCCTGTAACCTTGATTCCCCAGGGGTCAGTATAGGCATCCAGAAGTTCCTGAATCTGCTTATTAATGTTTTCTCTTTCCGAAAGCAGCTCATCAAGTTCCATCTGACCCAGCACGTCTCTAAGTGTAGTCTGGGAAAGGGTTGAAGTTGCAAACATATAGTTCTCAACCTGTGTAATTGCAGCTCCAGGCTCTACTACCTTGTAGTAGACAACAGCATCCACTTCAACTGTGACATTATCTTTGGTGATGATTGCCTGTTTAGGGACATCGATCGCAACAACTCTCAAGTCTATTTTCAGTGCTTTATCAATAAAAGGGATAATAAGGAAAATACCTGGCCCCTTTACACCACTCAGGCGACCAAGCCTGAATATAACTACACGTTCGTATTCATTAACCATTTTTATAGATTGTGAGAGTATTAATATTACAACTATTAATACAGGAAGCATTAATTCACTAACAACCATAATTTTATGCCCTCCGATCAATTAATCTTAAAATTGGGCTTAATAATAATTAAGTGTTCTTTATTCTGGGAATCGTACTGAATAATTCCTGTAAGTAAACAGTCTTTATTTAAAAATTTTGTATTCTGTCGCCTATTTAAAAGATCTGTGAATCTATATAAGTCCTCACTCTGGATTTTTCATGGACCGCGGTTTTCCCGTCTTTAAGATAACAAATCTGAAAGTGACAGAAACCACCTCAAAAGCCTGAAGGTTCGGGATATTTGTAGCCGCTGTGCAAAATAGCATGCTGACAAATACTTATATCTTGCATACCGAAGATATTTAACTGAAAAACAGGGGATATGCAGGAAGATAACAAGTTAGGTATGCACTGATTTTCCGGGCCGGGTGAAGGTCCTACAGTTACCAGTAGACTGAAAGACCGACAAAGAGCATAATAAACGTATAGAGTTTAAAGCAAGAGTTTGAACTCCAAAAAACGAATAGATTAATAAAAAACAGGTTCGGAAGAACCACTGGTGTTGATATTTATGAGTAAGGAATGTCCAGACTGCCACGGGCGTGGCTATGAGGTAATTTCAACTGATGTCTGCCCTCTGTGTAAGGGAAAAGGCAAGTCAAAATCAGTTGATTTCATGAAAATTTCGGAAACCGAAATTGACAGTTTATTGAAAAATGGTGCAGTATGTGAGAAATGCAAAGGAAAGGGGATAATAGAAGTTACCAGATCCTGTGAAGCCTGCGAGGGACTTGGAAAGATCTATACCTGCAAGGTTTGTGGAGTAAGAATTCATGAATCACAGGATGCGGATGAAGAGATATGCGGCTCCTGTTCACGTTCCCAGCATGTTTACGCTCTGGACGAATCCTGTGACCTCAAGGATGTTGAAGCAGGAAAACTTTATCACGGCATAGTGAGCAGTATCGCCTCTTTTGGAGTCTTTGTAGACCTGAACCCTCACGTAAGAGGGCTTATGCATTCCAGCAATGTTGGGGTCCAGCCGGAAGTTAGGAGTGCTGTGATCGTCCTGGTAAAAAGTATTAAAGCCGGAGGAAAGCTGGATCTTATTCCGCAAACTCTTACAAAGTACGAAACCATTGAGCTTGAAAAAGAGCTCCCACTTAAGAGTTCAGCCGAAATAGACACCAGCATGAAAGGCAGGCTCGTCCGGATCGAAGGAGAAGTTATCCAGGTAAAACAGACCAGCGGACCTACTATTTTCACCATCGGTGATGAAGGGGGCTTTATTCCCTGTGCAGCTTTTGAGAGCGCAGGGAAGCGGTCTTACCCTCACATCGATGCAGGAATGATTGTATCGATTACCGGAGAAGTGACCCCGAGGGATGAGCAGGTCCAGATCGAAGTCATGAGCATGAAACTGCTGACCGGCGAAAAGGAAGCTGCGGTCAAGTACAGGGTTGAGAGGGTAATTGAGGAAAAAGCAACACCTGCTGATATTCCTTTCCTGGTCGAAAGCGACATTATGGAAAAACTCAAGCCCAGAATGCTTCATGTCGCCAAAGAGATCAAAAAGGCAATCTTACATTCAACACCTATTATCCTCAGACACCATGCCGACGCCGACGGAATTACTTCCGCAATTGCCATTGAGAGGGCAATTCTTCCCCTTATTACGGAAATCGGTGGGGCGGATGCGGAATACTATTTCTACAAACGTGCTCCTTCAAAGGCTCCTTTTTATGAGCTTGCCGACGTTACAAGGGATATTTCCTTTGCGCTTGAAGATTGTGCCAGGCACGGGCAGAAAATGCCTCTTGTGATCCTGGTAGACAACGGTTCAACAGAAGAGGACGTGCCCTCTATGCGGCAGGCCCAGGTCTATGGCATTGATATGCTTGTCGTTGACCACCACCACCCGGATGACATCGTTGATCAGTATCTTATAGGACACGCAAACCCTGCTCATGTAGGAGGAGACTTCGGGGTTACTGCAGGAATGCTCTGTGCTGAAATCGCCCGTATGATCAATCCCAGTATCAGTGATACTATAAAGCACCTTCCTGCTGTTTCGGCAGTCGGAGACCGTTCTGAGGCCCCGGAGGCTGGAAGATATATCTCCCTTGTCTCGGACCGCTATACCCTTGAAGAATTAAAAGAAATGGCGCTTGCGCTGGATTTTGAGCAGTTCTGGCTTAAATTCAGCAGTGGAAAAGGCCTTATTGACGACATCCTGGATCTGGGCGACCACAAAACCCATAACAATCTGGTATCTCTGCTTTGCGAGCAGGCAAGTACCATGATAAAAGAACAGCTTGAGGTCTGTCTCTTTAACGTCAAGTCCCAGAAACTGGCAAATGGCACTATCATGAATGTGATAGATGTCGAAAACTATGCCCAGAAATTTACCTTCCCGCCACCAGGCAAGACCTCCGGAGAAGTGCATGATGTACTCACCAAAAGGAACCCGAACAAGCCAGTGGTCACCCTGGGCTATGGCCCGGACTTTGCTGTGATCCGCTCAAAAGGAGTACTTATGAATATTCCTCGGATTGTTAGAGAGCTCCGCGAGGAAATGAAGGGCGCCGGAGTCAGCGGCGGCGGGCACCTTGTTGTAGGCAGCATCAAGTTCGTGGAAGGGATGAGAACTGAAGTGCTCTCAAAGCTCGCAGAAAAGATTGCATCTACGGAAGTTGAGTATTAACAGGCTTTTTCAATAAGCCTCTTTTTACTTATCTCCCTTAGCCGGATCTGGACTGTACAAAGAAAATGGGATGACTGAGCACCACAACTGTAGATGATTAATAAAAATGATTAAGGGTTAATAAAAATAATTTAAAAATAATTAAATGATCAGTTGTTTAGAATGGTCAGAAATAATCTGTCCGACCAATTCTATAAGTTAAAAAAGTGTAATTTTTTGGAAAAACCTTTCATTTAGAAAGGCTTCCAATATTGTAAATGACTTTAATGTAAACGATTTATTTCTGCTTTTTTGTCGTTATTTTTAGTCAACACGAACTATCCTTACCAGGGACTGGATCGGGACATTGGCAATTGTATCTGCGCCTTTTTTGTCCACAAGAACCACCACTACTCTGGGTTTTGCGTCCATTTCCCGCAGCTGCTCAATTACTTCCATGGTTGTTGAGCCCGTCGTGATAACGTCGTCCACGATCACACAGTTCTTGCCTACAACGCTTCCGAAGTTCCTGCTGATGGTCCCTTTCTGGCCTGGCTGGACAACATCCTGTCCTTTACGGGAATGATAGAGAGCAAAGTCTACTCCCAGCTCGTTTGCCATCATGCTTGCCAGGGGGATACCGCTAGCTGCAACACCAACTACCACGTCCACTTCAGCGTTTGTCTTTTCCAGAGTCTCAAGCACCATGTCGCAGAGTGCAAGTGAGATGTGGTGAAGCCGTGTAGCGCTCTTTCCTATGCTGCTCCAGTTTACAGATATGTCTTTTGGAGCGGGGACTGCTCCTTCTTTTTTTGAGCGGGTTAAAAGCCATGTAACTGTTTCTCTTGAAACGTTAAGTTCATCGGCAATCTGGCCGGTCACAAGTCCATTGTTCTGCAGTTCCACAGCTTTCTGAATCAGATCTTCTATGTTCTTCATTCCTCCATTCCCACCTGAAATTTTTTTGTATGGCGGTATTTCCGGCCGATTTTTGCAGCTCTTCTTACGGATGCTGCCTGGAATTACTGCCTGAAAAATTATAATTCAAGTATATCTTTTCTCAGTTAAAGACATTATTACACTATCAAGTGTTATATCTTTTTCTTCAGTTTTCCTGAGACCTTTTTCCTGAAAGTCTTGTTTTTCTCTTTTTCTTCATGGGTGAACCGCAAATCGGGCATTCATCCCCTTTCTCGAAGGTTTTTTTACAACCCGTACACTGCTTTTGCCAGATAATGATGTCCCTGATCTTTTTCTGGGCTATTGGTTTAACCTGAATCCCAAGCTGAACGGCAACATTCTGAACTGCATAATCATCTGTGAGCAGTATTGCCCTATCCCTGTGCTCAAGGGCTTTTGCAAGAATTTCCAGGTCAGTTTTTGAAAGCTCTTCCGAGTCCCGGGTCTGTTCAGCTTTTTTCTTGACTTCTTTTACCATTTCCGGTTCTGGCCATTCGACCCTTAGCCCTCCCTCTTTTGCAAGATCAAAACGGAGCACTGACTCCTTGCTTTTTAACTCGTCCGCAACCGAAGGGACGGTGATAAGCAGCGAACTGTCCACGCTGCAGTTTCCCATTATAAATACTGCTGAATCTGCTATGTAAGAGGTCATTTTATATCTCTTTGGCATGAAAGTACTGTGATTTGAAAAGTACTTTTATTTCTTTGTGCCTGTAATCTGAAGAATTTCATGTTTGTTTTCTCTTTTAGTATATAATCCATTGTCTCCCGAGTTTCGCTTTGGGATCACAGGAAATCGGAGATTTTCTGGGAGTTGCACTGTAAGTGCAACAGCACGAGGTCCGTTTCAGCAGAGTTGCGGCTCTGCAGTACGCTGCCCTTTTCGCTGCGCTCAAGAGGGCTAATCTATGGGTTTTAGCAGTGAGCTTCGCTCGCTCAAGCGGACTAACTATGGTTTTTAATTGATTTTATAGTTCAAAGTGAGCGTTTTGTTACAGATTTTATATGTCTTTCCGTGATGGCAGAACCTTGAGATCAGGTGTAATATTTACGCTCGAAATCAAAAAGGTTGATTCGGCCAACAGAAAAAAAATTAGTAGTGAGGTCAGTTACTGAAAGCAGAAGCAGAAGTCGAAGAACGGTTTTCAAATATGATATAACAAACAGATTGTGTCTGTTATGTCATATTTGATCAATGGCTTGCCCCACTATCAATTAAGGGCTGAGCATGGAGGAATTTACATCTGAAGTAAATATGCGGGTTTTAGTATTATTTAGGGCAGATTATCCTGAGGCCGGCAATGACATCTGGAAGGAGCTCAACTGGGATTCCCATGATCATTTCTTCATCTGCGATCTCAGTATAAGCTCTGCTGCCGCTGCAGCCGACTGTAACTCCTATTTTACCTTCTTTATATGCCTGCACCACACCATCGGAACAGAGGCTCTGTTTGCCTGCGAAACTGGCTTCAAGCCTGCCTCCGGTTTTGTACATATAAGCCTGGGTGAGCAGCATTATCTGCTTCGGGTTACAGATGACCACTACAACATCAGGCATGAATGTGGTCTTTTCAAGAGGTGCATACAGGACAGCCTCTGTAGAGTTAGGAGTCAGGGTTGGCACCATTTCAATGGTACGCCTTGCAGCACCCTGGGTACTGAATTGTTTTAAGCCTTTATAATAGAATTCTCCGCTGGCTACTTTAGGGGGCAGTGCTCCAAGGCCCATGGCACCTGCTCCGCCTTTGCACATCTGGTCCTCTCCCAGAGTATAAAATTCTTCTCCCGTTCTTCTCACTCTGTCAACAAGCTGGCAGTGTCTCATAGCCTCATCTACTTTTTCAATTCCCTCCGGAACCTTTTCTCCCTTTGGAATCAATTTCACTGCAACTGGAGAAGTCTTGAGTTTAAGGCATTCGAGCATTTCCTGTCCATAATTGTTGATTTCTTTTAAATCCATATTTATCACTCCGGGTATGAATCTTTATTAATTTTAAATGGAAGAAACAAAAAAATTGTATATATATTTTATATGCACATGGTTGATAAGTTGTGATTAAATAATACACAACCATATTCAATATAAGTATTCTTAAGTTTTGAATTAGAGAGGCGTTTTATCGCAGTACTCTTAATTTTTTTGAGAGTTTTGTTGATTTCAACTTCCTGCCTCAGACAGAAAATAAAGATTTATAATCATCAGGATTTAGTTTTCATAATTATATTGAATTATTGCCTTATTTTTTGAGGCAAAAATTCTAAATTTTAAATCAGAATGAGTATAAATTAAGACCTAATCACTCATTAAGACCTAATCACTCATTAAGACCTAATCACTCAAGTTTGTCAAAAATGAGCTCCATTTTTCCCATTTCCCGGGCAAGGTTTTTAGAAATCAGACCGTTTTCGAGCCAGCAGGCATTCATTACTGCAGCCGGGACAAGGCAGGTGGGGGTGAGAGGAGCTTCAGCCATTTTCTGGGCAAGCACAGTCTCAGGGCCGCCCATAAGGTCTTTCATGCCCATATCAAACTGTGTGCCCCATTTCCGGAGTTTTTCACAGGTGGTTTTGATATGCACATGGATGGTTTTGCCTTCTTTTGTAGCAATAACTTTTGTTGTATGTCCGCATACGGTATTGAGTGAAATTTCAGAAACCATTATTTATCCTCCTGTAATCTGCATAGTCATCCGGGGTCGGAAGGGTTTTCAATGCACTATTATAAATGAGATATATGAGATTTCCCTTCTGGCCTGTACCTGAATCTCTTTTTCTCTTTCTTTTGTATTTAATTCATCATATATATTTTTCTGTGGCCAGCTTTTTGTGCCTCTTTTTAGACCGGTAACTTTATGGTCTTCGAATGCCACTTTTTCGGCTACAGTTACCCGTATGCAGGTGCTGTCCGGAAGTTAAGGTTTTTCTGGCAACATGATCGCAAAGTTCTTATACGATTCTATTCGTATTGCTAAGTCCATAGCAAATATGCTAATTATAGCATTCCTGTTAATACATTAATATATTAGCAGAGCAATTAAGCTACTGATAGGTATGCTTATGCCCTGAAAAAGGATCACTAGATCAAGATTACAGGATATTTACTATATGGATCATTTAAGGTTCCATTAAAAACCAGCTTAAGTAATACTAAAAATAACGTTAAGTATAAATCTTGGCTTAAATTTCAATACAATAACGAGGTTTTAATAATGAGATGGCAAGGCAGCTCCAGAAGAAAAGTTACCGGTGGAAAGGTTAATGCCGCCCGCGGAAAGCGCAAGTTTGAAATGGGCCGCGAATCTGCAGATACCCGTATCAGCGATGTAAAAAGAAAGAACATTCACACTATGGGCGGCAACAGGAAAGTAAGGCTTCTCCAGTCAAACGTTGCAAACGTGACCAATCCTAAAGACGGAAAGACAGTTACTGCACCCATTGAGACTGTAATTGAAAACACTGCAAACAAGCACTATGTCAGGCGTAACATTCTGACAAAAGGATCCGTTATAAGGACTCCTATGGGCACTGCTAGAGTTACAAGCAGACCCGGACAGGATGGAGTTGTAAACGCTGTATTAATTGAATAAATTGAATAATTGAAGAGAGCCCTGACCCCATACCTGGGGTTCTGTGCCAATTTCCCTAAACCTTGTGCCGGTGGTCAACATGGACGAAATAATTCGACATATATTGGAAATTCTTGAAAATGATGCCCGAGCAAGTTCGGAAGAAATCGCAGCCCTGACAGGAATGTCTGCACAGGAAATTTCCCAGACGATCGCAAAGCTTGAAGAAACAGGAGTTATCCGGCACTACAAGACCATAGTTGATTGGGACCTGGTTGGGGAAAACTACGTTTACGCCGTAATTGAGTTGAAGGTTACTCTCGAGCGTAACCAGGGCTATCAGGCAATTGCAGAAAGGATCTATAAGTTTCCGGAAGTCAGGTCTGTCAGGCTTCTGTCCGGAGACTATGACATCTCCCTTACCGTCCGGGGGAAGTCAATGAAGGATGTGGCTTTTTTTGTGGCAGAAAAAATCGCCACCCTTGACCAGGTCCAGAGCACGTCCACTCATTTCGTGCTGAAGACCTATAAAGAAGACGGGGTAATCCTCCACGAACCAGAGTCAATAAAGAGGCTCCCGGTATCGTTTTAAAGAGGATATCGATTAAGATCTGATCCATCTTATCACATTTTATATTTTATCAAACTAATAAAGTTTTTTATAGGGGTGTTTGCTTGAGACCTCCATGCGATCCTTCAAAATTCGTTGCGGAAGCTGTAAAAAGTATCCCTCCATCAGGAATACGCCGTTTTTTTGACCTGGTTTCCGGACTTGAGGATATAATTTCCCTTGGTGTAGGAGAGCCTGATTTCATCACTCCCTGGCACATTCGTGAGATGTGCATCCACTCTCTAGAAAAGGGGCAGACTTCATATACCTCAAACTCCGGACTTCCGGAACTCAGAGACGAACTTACAAGAACCTATTATAGGCGCTATGGCCTGGACTATGATCCGGCATCCGAAATCCTGATTACTACAGGAGTAAGCGAAGCTCTTGATATAGCAATCAGGGCCGTGGTCAATCCCGGAGATGAGGTAATTGTGGTTCAGCCCTCCTATGTGGCATACGTCCCTTCAGTGATTCTGGCAGGGGGCAAACCTGTCATTGTTTCTACTCACAGGGACGATGATTTCAGCCTTACTGCAGAAGCCCTGAAACCTGCAATCACCAGTAAAACCAAGGCAATCGTCCTCAACTTTCCCAACAATCCTACAGGCGCAATTATGGAACAGGAAGGGATGGAGGATATCGCTGATCTTGTTGTTGAAAACGATTTATTTGTAATCTCAGACGAGGTTTATGAATGCCTGACTTATGAAGGCACCCATGTTCCGTTCTCGTCTCTTGAAGGTATGAAGGATCGGACTGTCATGCTGAACGGGTTTTCCAAGGCTTATGCAATGACAGGGCTCAGACTCGGCTTTGCAATGGGAGCTCCGGATATTATCCATTCAATGATGATGATCCACCAGTACTCCATGCTATGTGCCCCCATAACTGCCCAGGTAGGAGCAATCGAAGCCCTTCGCAATGGAAAAGGGGAAATGGAGCGGATGGTCCGGGAATATGACCGGCGCAGGCACTTTATCGTAAAAGGCTTTAACAGAATAGGACTTGAGTGCTTCAACCCGAAAGGCGCTTTTTATGCATTCCCCTATATAGGAGATACAGGCCTTTCCTCTTCTGATTTTGCAGAACGTCTCCTGAATGAAAAGAGGGTTGTTACAATTCCCGGAGATGTGTTTGGGGAAGCAGGTGAAGGATTCCTGCGGTGCGCTTATGCAGCATCTCTGGATGACCTTAGAAAAGCAATTGAGAGAATGGGAGATTTCGTAGACGGATTAAAACAATGAATTCGGCCGAAGCTTTATTCGGTCTACTTTTACATTCTCATTTTATTTTTGTGATACTTTAATTTTCGTATTTTATTTTTGTGATGCTTTTACATCTATATTTTTTTACTTTTAAATTTCCTTGCTTCAATATTATTACTTTAATTTTTTACTTTGATCTCTTTTTTAGATTCAGCTTTCTTCATCGTCCAGCCGCATGATAAGAGCGCGTACTTTATCATCCATTTTATCAATCAATTCATTCATCTGGTTGTACCATTCGTCAACGTTTTTCTTTACCATCTGTTTCATTTCCTGGGGCTCGATAGCTACATATTCGTAGTAGTATCCCCCACTATCGATGGATCGTGTTTCCCTGTAAACAATTCCACAAGCTATAAGGTTCTGCAGGGAACGATATGCAGTGCTCCTTTCCCTGCTGAGGATCTCTCCCAATTTTTCTGCTGTAAGAGGACCATGCGTAAGCAGAGCCTTATATGTGTCGATATCAAGGGACTTCAGACCGAGTACACATTGTACCATGTCCTCGCATCTGAAGCTTGCTCTGATCATCTCATGAATAGAATTAACCATAAAACCACTATTTGAGGGCAGTTTGCCATATTGTTTTTTAAAATTTATTTTGAGCTCTTTGAGGATACCGGCAAGCACATTCAATTATATAAGGTAGATTGAGGATGCTCGTGAACTACCCCTGGGCTAAAGACCTGGAGCTTCCTAATTCATAGACTACCTTCCGGAGTCTCCAAAGGCGTTAATTCGGGCAGTCCCTGCCCTACTATGTCCCGCTCTGCCGCCTGATTCGGTTTTACAGGGTTTCAAGCTAGAGACGGTGTATTTTCCAGGACCTGATGAGCCTAACGGTTAACATATATTGCATTGGCCACTTGATTCTCGTAACCATTGCTTAATATTATATTGGTTTCGATGTATATCAAGTCAAAGGATAACGAAACGAATATTGAAGAAGGTGACGCTTATATCTTCCAGGTTAAAGACCTGGGGGTTTTACGCTTCTTCTTATAAAATAGAAAACCTTATGCCGGCCTCCAAACATACTTTTTAAAAGCATAATCCCCAATCGTGTTAAGTATCATTATGTGTTATTTAGCTACCAATATTGGTGAATAGATTTATAAACTTATTTATATCAGTTAAATTTCATTATATTTATCCGGTAATATCTGCTAAATATTCCATTAGATTTTTTCAGACCGTTTTCATAAAAACGTACATGAAATTCTTCGAATAATAGGCACAAACAAATCACAGTACTTTTCAAATCACAGTACTTTCATGCCAAATAATAAATCCGGAATAATAAATCCGGAGTGATTCTGGTTAGTTAATTATATATATAATTTCCTGACTCAATAAGCTCTGAGGTCTTATGAAGCCCATTATCCCTGAAGATGAACGTTCCGAAGAACCTCTTGATACTGAGAGAATAATTTACCATCCTGACATGATAAAAGCCAATGACTGGGTTCTCACTGAGTATGAAGCTCCTTTCAGGGAATTATGTATTTTTGTTCCCTGCGCCAAGAGAAAGCCTTACCACGAAAGCCCATCCCATAAAAAATTCGACAGGATAATTTTTGGGATTGCAAAGCCCGAGGATGTACACATAGTAACCTTCGGAACCTGCGGGATTGCTCCAAGGGAACTTGATACTCAATACCCTTTTATGAACTACACTTTCATGATGGGCAAATGCAATGTGACAAAGATCAAGAGAGACTTTATAAAAATAGAAAGTGAAAGGATTGCCGCTTATCTTGAAAAGACGAGGGCAAACTACAAGCACAGGATAGCGTACTGTATCGGAGATTTTCGGACTGCAATGGAAAAAGCCCTGGAAATAGTTGACATAAAAGTGGATATTGTCCCGAGGGAATCCACAATTCAAAGGATGATCCAGCCCGAGAAATCCTTCATTTACAACAGCCTCTCATCTAAAGAGTACCTGCAGGATTTTTCCGATGCGATAACGACGGCCTTAGAACTCCCCGCGAGGGAGGTTGGTCTCCGGGAAGACCTGTCAGTTGACGACACAGATTGGTACGTCCTGTGAACTATCCCCTGGTAAGTCCTGTGAACTCCCCCTCATGTCGCTTCGCTCCGAGGAAGGGGACTTCCCGCCTTATTGTTAAAGCTGTCCTGCAGTAAGTATGCCTGCAGGCTAGATCTCTTTTTAGTCCTTAATGGGGTATAAGCTCCGCTCCGAAAGGAACTCAAGCCTTTTTCGTCAGGTCTTCCAGGTGTTTTTATGCTTGAAAGACAGAGGGGTGTCTCCTCTGCTTTTTATTCACTGAAAGCTTAGAACTTCGATACGAAGGTCCTTGCCTGCCAGAGGGCAATGACCGCCAGGATGAGGATCAGGACCATCCACATGGTGTCTGCTCCCGGGATAATGGAGTTTACCCAGTAAGCATTGTAAGCTTCCATAGCAGCTGCCGTTTGTACCATCTTTTTCCCTCCGTACCTTTAGACATACCTTAGACAGGCATCCGAGCCCCGGACCTTTCCGAAGTCGGTGATAACGTATTTGTGCAGCAGGAAATCTTTTTTGTAAATTCCCTCCTCATCGACCTTCTGTTCCACATCTTTCAACATCCCACCGGACGCCAGTTCAAGAATGTCGAAATTGATGCTGTCCCTGTGGAAATTACCCTTCATGCCGTACTCTTCCTGGATTTTTGAAACTATCTCGTAGTTCCAGTGTGCTTCTCCATCAAGGAATAGCTCCAGGATCCTGAACTTTATAGGCCGGTTCTTGCCCACTTTCACTCACCTCTCAGGGTTTCAAGTGCGCTTGTTTCTTCCGTAAACATGACGAAGCTACCAATAACACAGAGGGTACCTCCGACAATGATGGTCCACTGTGGGACATCTCCAAAGAAGAGGAATATGAAGATAATAGCACACAGTCCGTAGAGGTTTCCTATCCCCTGGCCTCTTCCGACACCTATCAGCGGGAAAGACTTATACCAGCAGACGTAACAGAACCCGAAGGTGATTCCAGCAAAAATCAGGACCAACAGCGTCAGAGGTTCAAATGCCTGGAGCGCAAAGGAATACATCGGGTAGCCAACGATTGCCAGGATCGGCACGATAATGATCCACCAGATGATGTTTTCTCCAAGGAACCGAAGTGTAAGCCCCACATCAGGCTCGGAAATATCAAGCCCTTTGCCTGCAATTGCACCTTCTATTCCCCAGCCTGCAGCAGCCATCAACCCTCCCAGGTATCCAATCCAGGGGACGCTTCCTGCAGCAAGCTCGGTTATAACCCCGCCGCCAAAGATTGTGATTCCACCAAGAATAATGATTACAATTCCGGTTGCTGCTCTCTTGCTGATCTTTTCCCCATACCAGTAATAAGCAAGCACCGAGCCGATCACAGGATAGAGAAGGGCAGCAACGGCTGCGAATGCTCCACCAATAAAGCCCATGGCCATAAAGGAACCAAGAATTGCTATGGGCCCCCCGAAGATTGAGGCCAGGAAGAACCATTTGGAACAAGGGTGAAATTCCTTAAGTGTCCGGCCCAGTTCTCCGAATTTTCCAAGCACCCCATTCCAGAGCATGAGGGCCAGCATAACTGTAAGTGCATTAAATGCGGTAATCAGAGCCGCTGTTACAACCAGGGACACTGCATCTCCACTGGTCTCGGCAATAACCCCATACATCTCATCAAAAGGGTTCAGTACCCACACAACAGTTCCCGGCAGGTACCAGATGCCCCAGAAAACAGCACAAAAAAGGGCCCACATGTACCCTTTACTGATTTTTCGTTTGCTTTCCTGCGCTTTCAAAGCTTTCAGATCCATACCAACTCCTCCCTTTTGTTAGAGTTATTGGGCAGGTGTACCGGGAGCCCGGCCTGTATAGCCTTCCTGGGACTCCAGGAACTGCCTGCTCTTCTGATTATCAGCGCTTCAGGGCTGCCTTTACCTTGGTAACGGCATCTGTTGCACTTTCTCCGTAGATGTTTGCCCCAATCTTGTCAGCCCAGTCCTGGGTAACCGGAGCTCCTCCGACCATGGTCTTGACCTTATCACGGACGCCTGCTTCTTTGAGCTGCTCCTCAATCTGGATCTGGTTGACCATGGTGGTGGTCATAAGGGCGGAACTTGCAACAATGTCAGGCTTGAGTTCCTTTGCCTTTTCAACGAAGGTCTTGATGGGCACGTCTCTTCCGAGGTCTACCACTTCAAAACCTGCAATGTTGAGCATGGAGGCAACTATGTCCTTTCCGATGGAATGGATGTCCCCTTCGATGGTCCCGATGACGACGGTCCCGAGCTTTGTAGTCTGGGATTTCCGCTTCTCCATCTCGGGTGTCAGAACGTCGACTCCTGCTTTCATTGCTTCTGCGGCTGCAAGCACATGGGGCAGGAAAAGAGTCCCCTGCTCGAACTGTTCGCCTACGTACAGCATGCCTGCTGTATAGCCGTGTTCGATGATTTCTACCGGGTCGACCCCGGCGGCAAGGGATTCATTTGCTGCTTCAGCTGCCATATCTTCATCAAACTCGGTGATCGAAGCTTTTGCTTTTGCTATAATCTCTTCTTTGCTTGCCATTTTTATCCCTCCCTGAAGGCTCTGTCAGCCTTGTCGACAACTGCTTTCATGGCCTTGAGGATGTCTGCATCGATTGGTTTTACTTCATGGTGCTTGAGGACATCCATCACCTTTTCGTTTGCCGCGGACGCAAGGTCCTTGGAGCCGGCTGCTGCCCAATCTCCGAACATGCGCCTGTCGATGAGCATGGGGTCGGAGGGGTAGTCTACAAGCATCCTCGTCTGCTTAAGGGCCAGGAAGTTGTTTCCGATTCCGACCTTCTGAATGGATTCGACTGCCAGGGTTTCGGTAGAAACTGGAATTCCCTGCATCGCTTTCTTTGTCATTTTGATGATGTCGTTGTCGATGACCAGTTGTTCCATGGAGAAGGTCATACCAAGCTCAAGCATCCCGGCGCCGTAGAGGGTGTTAGCCCCCGCGAGGGCGGGAAGGAGGCAGGTCATGGTCTTCTCGTGTCCAGCCTGGTCGTCCGGGATCTTTGCATCAGACTAGGTGCCTGCCACGAATGCGGGGAGGCCATAGAACTGGGCGAGCTTTGCGACAGCAGCGCTGATCAGGCCGAGTTCGGGAGATCCGACGGGCGCAGTACCCTTCTTCAGGTCGAAGGTGGTGGTGGAACTTCCGTACCAGACTTTGGTTCCGGGCACTGTGAGCTGGGCGAGGGTGATACCGGAGAGGACTTCGGCGTTGTGTGTCACGAGGGTTCCTGCAAGGTAAACAGGAGCAGAACCACCGGACATCGCCATACTCAGGACGTTTACGGGGATACCGAGGCGGGCACCCTTAATGATGACCTGGCAGGCGTTGACGCTGAGCTCAAGCGGGCTGGTCGGACAGAGCAGCATGGAGAAGATCGGTTTTTTCCTTGCTTCTTCTTCGTTGCCGCCGTAGTAGGCTTTTGCAATGTCCCAGTAGTATTCGACGTTTTCTCCGACAGGGTCGATGTGGTGGAAGTGCTTTGCAGTGTTCGTAAGCGGGGTGAAGGTCTCATGGACGTCCTGGGCGCCTTTTCCGGCCCAGTCCCTAGCAGACACCGGAAGGGAGTAGTAGTCAATGTTTTCGGCCCAGTCACAGAGCTTTGCAATGTCTGCAATGTCCTGCTCTACCGAATCCACTGTGACGTACTTCCCGTCCTTGTACCTGCACATCTTGACCCCTGTCCCGAAACAGGTCCAGTGCACCTTACCCCCTGACTCCTGTACGGTATTGTACTTCTTGTCACGTCCCCAGAGCACAAACCTCGAGGGAGCGAGCTGAAGGGCTCTTCTTACAAGATATTCGGGGATCTTTACGATCTGAGTCTTTTCGTCAACTTCACAGCCGTTTTCCTTGAAGATCTTCCTTGCCTCGGCATCCGAAACCTGGATTCCGGGGTTCATCAGGACTTCCATTGTAGCGTAGTGGATAGCCTTTAACTCATCATTGGTGAAAAGGCTCAGTCTCACGCCCTCAAGGTAATCAAATCCTGCAAATGCATTACATTGTGCCATTTTCTTTCTCCTTTATTTTCGAATTTATTCACTTTACTTCCATTTGCCTTTCATCTGCAATAGGGGAAAATCCACGTTTTTCCCATGGGTCGGACTTCAACGGACTGTGAAGAGAGAATAAATTTTATTTTACAGGGGAAGGGTTGAA
The DNA here is from genome assembly GCF_000979975.1 of Methanosarcina sp. 1.H.A.2.2. Taxonomy (NCBI): domain Archaea; kingdom Methanobacteriati; phylum Methanobacteriota; class Methanomicrobia; order Methanosarcinales; family Methanosarcinaceae; genus Methanosarcina; species Methanosarcina sp. 1.H.A.2.2. Next base: position 876 of record NZ_JJQL01000026.1, on the reverse strand, counting down.
AACCTTCTTTAAAATCCCTGTTTGAGAAAACCTGTTAGCTTACGGCCACAGGCCTCTAAAAAAAGGAAAACTCGGTGTCCTCCCGCTCCCTTCTTTGAAACCCCTGTCTATAGTCTCTACTATCCGCTTTCCCGTAACTTTTCGAAAAGACCGCCGTTTCGTCCCTGTGTGACTGCAGGGAAAAAACCGCGCCATATTTTGGCAAAGTCCTGTACCCTTTCCGGATTAAGCCCCCCTTGGCTTCAATTATTTCCGGATTAATTTACTACTCTGTCGATTTTATTTTATAAATCCGTCTATATATAATTTCCTGATAACTTTTAATTTGATTTTTCGATAGAGCTCATCTTTCGCGTTTACCTTCCGGTCTGTTTTCTAAAGAGATCGCAGGAGTTGATCTTGACACCGAGTAGCTTTTCAATGTTCATCTTTGCAGCAATGCCCTTTGCAGCTCCTGGCACGGAGGTGATAACGCCAATATCAAGCTCTTCACGCAGTTCCCTCATGATATGTTCGTCTGAGAGGTCAATTGTGCCAACTTTAAGCTTCTTTGCCACGTACTCTTTTGCGTCTTTTATCCTCATGTTCTTTGAGAATTCCATCCTTGCTACAAGGTCTCCGGCTGCTCTCATCCCGGTCATCCCGGAAGCCATTATGTGGGAAATCGGCATACCCAGCGGGTCGCCGACCCCTACCTATATGCCGTCTACGCCAGCAATTTCGACCATTGCCTTGCTTGCCCTTGTAACGGCATCTACCGGAGGAGTCTCAAGCATCGGAATTCCGCCGACACCCATACCCATGTCAACGTGACAGGGGATAGTGGAAACTGCAACAGCTGCCTTCATGAAGGTGACAGCCCTTGCAAGGTTCCAG
>NZ_JJQL01000018.1:0-20689 GCF_000979975.1 Methanosarcina sp. 1.H.A.2.2 | reverse complement strand
TACCACACTTCAGGGAAGCAGCCTGCCGGTTAATGTTACTGAGGAAGGAGTGTTTGTAGGAGACGCAAAGATTATAGTACAGGATGTAAATGCCAGCAATGGCGTAATCCACGTAATAGATGCAGTCCTTATCCCGCCGGAACCTGAGCCGGAACCCGAGCCGGAACCAGAACCAGGACTAAATCTGACAGTACTCTACGACGATACTGTAAACCTGACGGAAGGAAACTTCACCTTCACACCGGAAAATGCTACCCAGAGCTATACAATAGACAATCTCACGGACTTCGGAGCTCTGTCTGCAACAGGACTCGACTTTAACGTGTCCGTAATGCAGAACATGCCTGATGGGAATATGACCGACAACGTAACTGATGGGAATATGACCGACAACATGAGTGTGTCATTTGTGCTTGAGGGCATAGAAGGAGTAGAGAACAATAACACTACCGGAGAGATGTGGTTCCTCTACCTCAACGGAATGCCTGCTGAAGGAGACTTCGGCATGAACCCGGTAACTGACGGGGACAACCTCAGCTTCTGGTACACAACTGAAGTGGGTGGAGAAGCCGCAATAGAAAATGCAACCTACGTGGCTAACATTACGGTTGCTGTAGAAGAAGGAGAGGTTCCGTCTGAGGAGAAAGATATTATCGAAACCGCAACTCAGGCTGGAAACTTCACGACTCTTCTTGCAGCAATTGGGGCTGCAAACCTTACTGACACTCTGAAAGGAGAAGGTCCCTACACCGTCTTTGCTCCGAATGATGAGACTTTTAACGCGCTTCCAAACGGAACAGTCGAAGCTCTCCTTAACGACACAAACGCATTGACAAACATCCTCCTCTATCACGTTGCAGGTGAGAGGCTGATGGCAGCAGATGTTGTTAACAGGACCAACATTACGACCCTTCAGGGAAGCGAACTCCCGGTAAATGTCACTGAGGAAGGAGTGTTTGTAGGAGACGCAAAGATTATAGTACAGGATGTAAATGCCAGCAACGGAGTAATACACGTCATCGACGCAGTCCTTATTCCGCCCGAAGTTCCACCTGAAGAAAAAGATATTATTGACACTGCAACTCAGGATGGTAACTTCACGACTCTTCTTGCAGCAGTTGAGGCTGCAAACCTGACCCAGACCCTTAAAGGTGAAGGTCCCTACACTGTCTTTGCTCCTACCGATGAGGCTTTTAATGCTCTTCCCAACGGCACTGTTGAAGCTCTCCTTAACGACACAAACGCATTGACAAACGTCCTCCTCTATCACGTTGCAGGTGAGAGGCTGATGGCAGCAGATGTTGTTAACAGGACCAACATTACCACACTTCAGGGAAGCAGCCTGCCGGTTAATGTTACTGAGGAAGGAGTGTTTGTAGGAGACGCAAAGATTATAGTACAGGATGTAAATGCCAGCAACGGAGTAATACACGCTATAGATGCAGTCCTTATTCCACCTGAACCCGAGCCGGAACCCGAACCGGAACCTGAGCCAGGACTAAATCTGACAGTACTCTATGACGATACTGTAAACCTGACTGAAGGAAACGTCAAGTTCAGGCAGAATGCTTCCCGGAATTATACAATAAACAATCTCACAGACTTCGGAGCTCTATATGCAACAGGACTCGACTTTAACGCGTCTTTAATGCAGAACATGACCGAAAATGTGACCAACATGACCAGTGTGTCGTTCGCACTTGAGGGCATAGGGGGCATAAATAACAATAATCAAACCGGGGAAATGTGGTTTGTCTACATAAATGGGGAGCCGGCTGAAAATGACTTCGGAATGAACCCGGTAAGTGATGGGGACAACCTCAGCTTCTGGTACACAACTGAAGTGGGTGGAGAAGCTGCAATCGAGAACGCAACCTACGTGGCTAACATTACGGTTGCCGAAATGATAGCAAGAGAAAACATCATCGAGGCGGCACAGAACCAGACAAGATTAACCGAATTTGTAAATGCAACGCAGGCCGCAAACCTGACACAGACCCTGAACGAAACAGGACCTTATACTGTCTGTATTCCGAGTAACGAAGCCTTCGATAAACTGCCAGCAGCAACCCGTAATGAACTCATGAGCAATACAACTCTGCTCAGGGAGGTTCTCTCCTACCACGTAATTAGTGGGAAGTTTACTCGCGAACAGCTTGCCAGCATGAATACCGTTACTAACATTCAGGGCAATGCACTTCAAATCAATATGGTAGGGGACAATATCACAATACAAAACGTAACTATCACACAGATAATCATTGTAAACAATGGAGTTATCTGTATAATCGATGAAGTGCTCATCCCTCCGGACAGCGGACTTCCTTCTGATGGAGACCAGACAGATGGGGATCAGACCAACGGCAACCAGACGGATGGAAATCAGACAGATGGAGACCAGACAGGAAACTGGTACTTCTTCTCGATGCCTTTCGAAGCCAACAATACAAGCGTTGATTATCTGCTTTCAGATGTGAACTATACATCTCTGATTTATTACAACGCTTCAACCAAACTCTTCGAAGATGTCTCAAATATTGAGCCTCTGAAAGGATACTGGATCAATGTTCCCAACGGAACCGAGTTCAATGCTACAGAGCAGTTTGCTTCAGTTGAGAAAAAGCTGGTTACTGCTCCACCGAGCTTACAGACCTATCCGGGCTGGAACGCGCTGGGTTCACCTGTAAACGAGACTGTCTCTGCGGAAGTTGCATTCACGACCATTGACAGCTCGTATGCAAAAATTGTGGGTCCCTGGGTGCCAGGCAACAACACTACAGGCTACTACCAGTATGTCGGTTACAATGACTTCAACGGGACATTAGGCGAGAACCAGCTTGGAACAGATGAACTTGAAATCGAACCATATGAGGGTTACTGGGTCTTTGTGAGAGATGAAAATCTGTATGCCTGAGGAGGTCACCCTGAAAGGTAATGTAAGAGCCCAATGAAAACCAGAAAAAACAGTCCTTAAAAGAGAAAAGAAGGAGATTTCCATTTATGGAATCTTCTTTTTACTCAAATCTTCTTTTTACTCAAATTTACTTTCTTGTTTTAATTAGTTTCCCTTACTCAACCTGACCTGTTAACCATTCCAACTGCTTCAATCCTTTTTGCAGAACTTTATTTACTACACTCTTACAGTTCATGTATTTTTTAATCAATATTTATATAAAGCTTCCTGCTAAAGGTTGAGGGCATGGATACCCCCGAAACCCTAGATTCATCCCCTTCTTTTGCAGAAAATATGTCCTATTTTGACAGAATATTAGATCAATCATTCGCCTGGTTCTCGGCTAACTTCGGTACCCTCTTATTCATCATTTTCATAGGCATGGGAACCATCCTTGTCGCAAGGACTGTAAACCACCTTATGGAAAGTTACTTTACAAAAGCAAGCGGCAAGCTGCGCATGGACACCACGGCTTTCCGGATGTTCAGGCACGTTACGGTTGCATCAATCTATTTTGTAGGTCTAATTATTATAATATTCAGTATTCCTGACCTGCGCAGTCTCTCTGTAGCCCTCTTTACAGGGGCAGGGCTTGCCGGTATCGTAATCGGTTTTGCAGCCCAGAGCACACTGAGCAACATTATTGCAGGCATTTCCCTTGCTCTTTTTCAGCCTTTCAGGGTTGGAGACAGGCTGAATATTATGAACGAATACGGAAAGGTTACGGACCTCAACCTCAGGCATACGGTTATTATAACCTGGGATAACAGGCGCCTTATCATCCCTAACTCAATAATCAGCAATGAGGCAGTAATCAACTGGACCATAGAAGATCCTGCAGTTATCTGGCCAATAAACGTTGGAATCGGTTATGATTCTGATATTAGCCTGGCAAAAAAAATCATGATTGAAGAAGCCCGAAAGCATCCTCTGGTCATGCCTCCCCAGACCATGAAGCACAGTGTTATAAAGCCCAGTTTCCTGAAACCCGAAACCCTTGCAAACGGATTCATGGACCTGTCCGTGCTGCATACTGTAGACCCGGATTTCAGGGAAAGAGGAGAGGTTAAAGTATACGTGACAGATCTTGGGGATTTTTCCGTAAATCTCCGCCTGCTGGTCTGGTTTAAGGACAGGAGCGATGCATACAGTTCAGGGTGTGAAATAAGGGAAGCAATTAAAAGGCGCTTTGACAGTGAAGGTATCGAAATTCCGTATCCTTACAGGACTATCGTGTACAAGACAGATATTCAGAAGGAAAAGTCTCCTGAAAAATCCGCCCCAGCAAAAGGAACTAAAATGGAATATGCTCCAAGGAGCAGGCTAACTGATATTGATGATGAAACAGATATTGACGATGAAACAGGTCAATAAAAAAGGAAAATAAAAAAGAGAAATAAATAAAGGGTAATGAAACAGGTAGGTTAAATGATGAAAGGATTTTAAAGTTCCCTTTCATCGATTACTCTTTTTGTCTTTTTCATGCTTCTTGGAAGTTCCCCGAGCTTAACACCCACAATATCCACGCTCACCCCTATAAAGTCCTTGAACGCTTTTCCCAGGGCTTTTTCAGTTTGTTCTTTCTTTACAGGATCTTCTGCCCCTTCAATTTCAACTTTGAAGGTCATACTGTCCCTGCCGTTTTTGCGGGTAAGGAGGATCTGATATTCACTGCTGACCCTGGGCACCCTGTGGATTATATCCTCGATCTGGCCGGGATAGATATTTACTGCCTTAATCTTTATGCGGTCATCAGACCTTCCAAGGATCCTGTCAATTCTGGGGAAAGGGCAGCCGCATTTACAGAGCCCGGGGATTATGCGCGTCAGGTCCCTTGTCCTGTAGCGGATCAGAGGTGCTCCTTCCTTTGCAAGGGTGGTAATTACAAGTTCCCCGAGAGTACCTTCTGGGAGCTGTTCTCCCGTTATCGGGTCAATGATTTCAAAGAGCAGGTAGTCGGACCAGTAGTGCATTCCCTCATGGTAAGAGCAGTCAAGGGCAATTCCCGGCCCGTAGATTTCGGTCAGCCCGTAGATGTCAAAGGTCTCGATCCCGAGTTCGGTTTCAATCCTGTTGCGCATCTTTTCGCTCCAGCGTTCGGAACCCACAATCCCGACCCTGAGGTTGATCTGGTCTTTTAAGCCGCGCTTTTCAATTTCTTCAGCAAGCAAAATCGCATAGGAAGAGGTGCTTGCAAGGGCTGTGGACTTCAGGTCCGTAAGCATCTCAAGCTGTTTTTCGGTGTTTCCGGGACCTGTGGGTATTGCCATCGCTCCAAGGCGCTCGGCTCCGAGCTGGAACCCTATCCCTGCGGTCCAGAGCCCATACCCGGGTGTAATCTGAATCCTGTCCTGGTTGGTAAGGCCTGCCAGCATGTAGCAGCGCATCACCAGCTCTGCCCAGACATCAACGTCTTTTCGAGTATAGGGAATAATGACAGGCTTGCCAGTTGTCCCGGAGGATGAATGGATCCTGACAATCTCTGAATCGGGCACGGTCTGCAGCCCGAGGGGATAGGCATCCCTCAGTTCCTCTTTGTGTGTGAAAGGAAGGAGTTTCAGGTCTTCAAGAGACCTGATATTCTCTATATCCACGTTTGCTTCCTTGAACTTCTTCTGGTAAAATGGGCTTCCTTCAACCACACGTTTAAGCAGTCCCTTCAATTTTACGAAGGTATCTTCTTCCGAGAGTTTGGGGTGGTAGAGCTGGACATCCGGATCGAGCTCAGACTCCAAGGATGCTTCATACATTTAATTTCACCTTCTGTTCCCCGTCTGGTTGCCCGGGGATTAGCTTAATTCTTTCGATCGCACCTTCAAACGCAGCCCTGTTTACAGCTCTGTGTTTTTCAGGAATTTCGGTTTCAAGTACTGCCAGAATAATTTCTCTTGAAAAAGGCAGCATACCTGTGCCGGCAGCCGCTCCAAGCATTGCAACATTTGCAGCCCTGTATGTGCCTGCTTCTTCTGCAAGCTGTGTAAAATCAAGGCAAAGTATACCCTGAACATGGGCTTCCAGAAAGGCCAGCAAAGCTGCAGGATCATATTCAGGACTTCCCGGGGGCTTTGATGCAGGGGGTATAGCATGAGAGTTCACTATGATTTTCCCATCTTTTTTCAGGAAAGGCAGGTTTCTTAAGGTTTCTGCAGGTTCAAGCCCTATAAGCAGGTCTGCCTGTCCTGCAGGGATAAGGGAACCCGGGATCTCATCTCCAATCCTGATATGGCTGCTTACCGATCCTTCCCTCTGGGACATGCCTATGGTTTCGGCAGTGCTCACACGGAACCCGGCTTTCATTGCAGCAAGCGCAAGCATGCGGGAAGCAAGCACAACACCCTGCCCTCCAACGCCTGCAATCAGAATATCATACTTCATTCCTTCACCCTTAGTTCCTTCGTCCTTCATTTCTTCACCCCGTCTTCCCTTATGGCTCCCGAAGGACAGATTTGAGCACAGAGCCCGCAGCCGCTGCAGCTGTCCTGGATGAGAGGCTTGTCTTCTCCTGCAGGGAGGAAAATGGCAGGGCAGCCGAGCTGCTTTACGCAGAACCCACAGCCTGTACAGCTACCAGGATCAATTGCAAAGCGTGTAAAGGATTTTGTAATCCCGACACATTTTCCTTTGAACACGACCGCGGAAGGACCTTTAAATTCCATGGCTTCCTTTGCAGCCTCCACACAGTTTTCCAGGCTGCCTGTTTCCACGGTCCTTACAAACTCAACTCCACAGCTCCGGACCACGCCGGCAATGTCAATGGCTTTTGAGGGACTTCCAAGGGCAGTCACTCCTATTCCGGGATGCGGCTGGTGCCCTGTCATGGCAGTTGTGCGGTTGTCAAGGACTGCAAGGGTAACATCAGCTCCGTTGTAGACAGCATTTACCACAGCAGGGATGCCTGAATGGAAGAAAGTCGAATCCCCGATAAAAGCCACCTGCTTGACCTCCGGGTTCGTGCGGGAAAGCCCTCCTGCTATACTCATCCCTGCCCCCATGCAGAGGCAGGTGTCTACCATATTGAGAGGATATGCGTTTCCAAGGGTATAACAGCCGATATCCCCGGAAAAAATAGTCTCGACCTGAGAATCCTTTTTAAGCTGTTTTGCAGCCTGTTTGAATGCGTAAAAAACGGTCCTGTGCATGCAGCCCGCGCAGAGGGTCGGAGCCCGGACTGGCAGAGGAGGAAGCTCCCCTCTCAAAATCGCAGGGGAAGCATGGGAAAGGCTGGCTGTTTCTCCAAGGTCTGCAAGCACTTTGTTGACGCTGTCAATAACAATATCAACATTGTATTCCCCGCTCACAGGGAAAAAGCCGTTCTTTTTTCCATAGATATCAACAGGCAGGTGAGCCTTTCCGGTAAGCTGGAGGGCCTGTTCTTCAAGGTAGGGGTCAAGTTCTTCGACCACGATCAGTTTTTCGATGCCCTTTAAGAAGGAAAGAGCTGCCTTTTCAGGGAAAGGATACACTGTCCCTACCCTGAATAGGGTGAAAACCTCTTCAAAGCCCTTTACAGCCTCCTTTACGTAGAGAGCTGAAACCCCTGAGGCTATGATCCCGATTTTTCCGCTTCCAGAAACGGAATTGTACGGAAGCCCTGAAAAGCGCTCGGAAAGCTGCACCTGTACGTTTTCAAGCCAGGGGTGCCTCTCGGCAGTAAGCCTTGGAAAAATAGTCCAGCGCCTGTCCTTTATAAAGCCTTCACAGGAAGCTTCAACCGGAGCAGGTTCTGCGGCTGCGAGCTCCACATCCCCGCAGCTGTGAGAAACCCGCGTGGTAGTCCTGAGGATGACCGGAATTTCGAATTCATGCGAAAGCTCAAAAGCCAGTTTTGTAAGCTCGTAAGCTTCCTGCGGGTTTGCAGGGTCAAGGACAGGGATATTTGCAAAATGCCCGAACGCCCTAGTATCCTGCTCAGTCTGAGAGGAATGAGGCCCCGGGTCATCGGCAACAAGCAGGACAAGAGCCCCTTTTACCCCTATGTAGGTCAGGCTCATCAGGGGGTCGGATGCTACATTTAACCCTACCTGTTTCATGGTCACAAGCACATTTGCCCCGGAATAAGCCGCCCCTACAGCTGTTTCAAGTGCAACCTTTTCGTTGCTCGACCATTCGGTATAAATCCCGCACCTGTCCGCATACCGGAGAATTGTCTCCAGAGCTTCGGTCGAGGGAGTTCCCGGATACCCGGTAACTACCTGTACGCCAGCTTCTATCGCTCCAAGTGCAATGGCTTCATTACCCATTAACAGTTTTTTTTCAGTCAAATAAACTCATCTCGGATCGTAGGAATAATTTAACGAATTGGATAAATTTAGACAAGCCTCAAAGTAATAAAATGAGGTTGAAAACGAACCTGAATTCTCAAATCATCTACCAAAATTGTTTTTGAGAATCCGAAAATATAAGGATATTTCGCCGCTTTTTTACGTTACTGGAATGCGACGCACATCTATGTACAACACTGCGGGAAGAAGTACGTAAAATACGGATATAAAGTTTTTGTTTTTGAGAGTTTGTAAAATTGATCGAGGTAACCTGATCTGTGAAATGAAAAAACTAATTAGGATAACCTGAAAAAGCTTCAAACTAATCAATTAGTATAAAAACAGTTTTTGGGAGAAGTTTTGATTCCTGCAGCAGTTCCTCAGCCGATTGCGGGGTATTCGACTGAAATAAAAATTATGCTGACATAAGCTGCTGTAAGGAATGGGTTTTGTCCGTCAATAATAATTTGATATTTACCCGGAATATTTACATGCCTGTGTCCCCCAGCGTCCTTCATATTATTTTTCGCGTGGGGTGTGTATATATTTCTGGGAGATCAAATATAAATAGAACTTTGTAATATTATTTACCATGACGCGTTTTGATTACATCGGGACCTGGAAAGAAGTTATGAAAAGCCCATCTCATTTTTACAGGGAAATGCCAAAGACCGGAGGATACACTGATCCTATCATTTTTGCAGTAATCAACATTGCCATATACTCGTTTTTTTACTTGCTTTTTAATCCCGGAGCTTACGATGTCGAAGGATTCGGTTCTATGATGGTATTTGCAGTTGCACTTATGGCACCTATTGCAGGTGTTATCGCCCTTCTTCTCGATGCTACACTGCTCCATATTATTCAAAAAACGCTTGGGGGAAAGGGAACTTATGAGGGTACTGCAAGGTTCGTACTCTATGCCTCGGCTGCGTCATCCTTCCTCTGGATTCCTCTTGCAGGCGGGATTTTTGGGGTTTACCAGTTATATCTTTACGTTGTAGGCGGCAGGTTTGTACATGACGTAAGCCTGGAGAGGTCCGCCCTGGCTCTATTTCTGTCCATCTTGCTGGTTATTGTTTTTGTAGTGCTGGTTTCTTTAAGCGGCTTTGTATGATTCTGTTACCGATTCTGTTATATTTTGCTGCAGTGGTTCCAAATCTTCCGGTTCCCAAACCCATTTTTTACAAACGGGACTGAGCACACAGGTGCAGAGCCTATCCCGAAACTAAAATTATGTTGAAATTATATATTTAGTACTATGTCCTTTCAGGAAATCGAGGATGTTCTGTGGAAATCCATAGAACCTTATCTTCCTCCACAGAAACCACATACAGGACGGCCTCATGCAGACTTAAGGAAGTTAATGAATGGAATCTTGTATGTCGTTACAACAGGTTGTACGTGGAAAGATGTTCCTCGTATCTATGGCTCTAAGTCAACAGTTCATAGATTTCATCTCTACCTGTGTGAACATGGTACCTATCAAAAGATTTTCAATGAACTTTTAAACAAAGGTTATGACTTGAAGAAAATAGATCTTTCTCATTGCTTTACTGATAAAAAGGATGTTCCTGCTAAAAAAGGGGAAACATCGGTTATGATGGCTACAAGAAAGTAAAAAGAGTAAAAATAAGCGTTTTAGTAGATTTAGAGGGGCTAACCCTCTCTATTATTGTTGTTCCTGCAAATGAGAATGACTCCACGCTTTATGTACCTACACTTAAGAATTTCAAGATACAGAGACCTATAGGAAGCCTGTAAACAGGCCTTCCAAAGTGACAGCTGATGCAATATATGATACAGATGAAATTCGAAAATATAACAGAAGAAGAGGAATAAAGCAAAATTATCGGCCCTGCAAAGTGCCCCTTCTAAAGCTGCAGAAATCATGGGTTTTTTAGTTCGCTTTTCTTAACCCTTTTCTCTACAAATGTACCCGAAAAAGATTCCAGCAGACCGCCGGATGGAAATAATATATTTTAAATGACTTAAAAAAGAGGTTTAAAGTAAGAAATGTGACTCAAACCGCTTCAGAACTGGTAGATGATTTTTCAGCAATATCAATATTAGAGACCTTACTTAGATCTACTGATGCTGTTCTCAACCTCAATTTCTTGATATAAAAGTTGAAACCCTTTCAGCAGTAATTTTCCCGATTTTCCTCTAAAATATTAAGTTGGAGATCAGGGACCGGAAGATTCAACCCCTTTCTATCCGATCTAATCTCCAGCAAAACACCTACCAAAATGTTTTATTTTATTTGAATTCAGGCAGGAATTTCCTTGTTCAGGATATAAGCGACCATTCCAGGGTTCAGCTTGCTTTCCCTTGAAACCTTTTTCTCAATTTCCTCAGTGGATTTACCTTCGATTTTCATTTCTTTAATCTTTTCAATCACTGAAGAGGAAATTGCGTAATATTCGTTTATATCCTTCCTGTGCCCCCAGACATCTCCTTCGATAAGCTGGATTCTCTGCATCAGAAGGAACATTTCTATGGATTTTGAAACTGTACGCATGTAAGATTTAGGTAACTGGATTACCTCAATCTTTGGGCAGGTTTCAGCCAGTCCAAAGATGTCTTTGTTGGATGGCCGGAAAGCCAGGTGAACAAGGCGCTCATTCGGATTAAGTGTAAAGATCTCTTCTCTGGAACTAACTACTCTTATTCTCATTTTTTTCTCCCCCACTTTTAAGTTCTTTCTTGATTTAAGTTGGTTTTAGTTTTTAATTACTTTAGATTAAAGGGAATAAGTAAAGAAATTATACTGTTTATAATGAAACGGAATAATTTATGCAGACACGAATGAGGAAACTTTCTCCCTCTTCACCTTTTTCTGAGCAGCTGAAAGGCATTCAATTGTACAGTAAATTGCCTTTTCCTCCACATTTTTCAGGACTATAAACTCACTCCCACAAATTGGACATGTTTTTCTTACATACTCCACAGAACATCACCCACTTGTTTTGCTCGTTTTTAAATTAGTTTTAACTGTATTCATATAAGATTTAGGTAACTGGATTACCTCAATCTTCGGGCAGGTTTCTACCATTCCAAAGATGCCCTTATTTGAAGGCCTGAAAGCCAGGTGAACAAGGCGTTCATCAGACTGAGTATAAAGATCTCTTCCCTGGAACTAACCACTCTTAGCCAGGTGTCAGCTTCATGTTTTCATTCTCCACTGTTAAGTTCTTTTTTAATTGTAATTACTATAAACTACATATACTTATTATATATAGTTATCTCATTAAGCTAATATTATTTAGATAGTATTCAGAGAATACTAGTTATACGATATTTGCTGAATGGACCTAAAAAAGTCATAAACGAAATAAAAACGGGTTTTAAAAATTATATTTTCTATTGATACTTTTAATGGCACTCTCTTTCATATCAAAATTTATTTCAAATACTGACTTAACTATTTTAATCAAAATCGCGCTGGCGCACCCCGCAACAAGTTAGAGGAGCATTCGATTGAAAAATCCGAAAAAAGCCCTTCACCAGAAAAAATCACTTTGATCTAAAAGATCGACCCTGCAAAGTGCCCCTTTTAAATCTGCAAAATCTCATGGGTTTTTTAGTTATCTTTTCTTAACCCTTTTCTTCAACAAACGTGTTCAGGGGAGATTAAAGCAGATCGCTGGCAGAAAAAATATATTTTAACTGAAGTTGAATGAGTGAAGAAAGTAAGTTTATTTAAAGGAATGCATGAAGCTGAACTTATATAAACGTAAAAGCTTTATTAAAAATCATACTCTGATAAAAAAAGAAATGAAAAGATGGAATAATTCGGCTCTGTAGAAACCCTCCGAAACGACTGACCCTCATCAGCTAAAACTGAACGTCTCGAATATTTATATATTTTTAGCCTCTTGAAGCTGGTATAAATAGGTTTCTACAAAGCCGTTTTTTTCGATCCGGGATATTTACTTACTAATCGCAATATATCTGGATCTGGTTTCAGTACTAATGCTTCCTGAATTATTTACTGTTAAACTAACCGTATATTGTCCTGTTTTATTGTATACGTGTACAGGATTCTTTTCTGTAGAAGTATTTCTATCTCCAAAAGCCCATTTCCATGAATCAGGTGATCCGGTGCTGTTGTCAGTAAAAATGACACCAAGCGGTGCAGCCCCTGAAGTTGGAGATGCAGAGAAGGCAGCTACAAGGGAGTTTGAAACCGCAATATGGCCGGTTTTAGACAACGTGTTACTGCCGTTTGCATTACTTGCTGTCAATGTAACAGAGTATAGGCCTGATTTATTGTATGTGTGTACAGCATTCTTTTCTGTAGAAACGTTGCCATCTCCAAAAGTCCATCTCCATGCAGTTGGCGACTCTGTGCTCTCGTCAGTAAAATGAACTGTAAGAGGCATGCTTCCTGAAGTAGGGGCTGCAGAGAATTTGGTAACAGGAGTATTTAAAACGCCTGAGACAGCAATATAGCCGGTTTTTGTCAGCACATTACTGCCATCTGCATTACTTGCTGTCAGTGTAACAGAATAAAGGCCTGATTTATTGTATGTATGCACAGGATTCTTTTCTGTTGAATCACTTCTATCTCCAAAAGTCCATCTCCATGCAGTTGGCAATCCTGTGCTCTCGTCAGTAAATCTGATAGTAAGAGGCGCTTTTCCTGAAGTAGAAGACGCAGAGAAGCTGGCGACAGGACCATTTAAAGCGTTTGGAACAACAATATAGCTTGATTTTGTTAACGTATTGCTGCCGTCTGCATTACTTGCTGTTAATGTAACAGTGTATCGTCCTGATTTATTGTATGTGTGTGCAGGACTCTTTTCTGTAGAAAAGTTTCCATCTCCGAAAATCCATCTCCATGAAGTTGGCGACCCTGTGCTCTCATCAGTAAATCTAATAGTAAGGGGCGCTTTTCCGGAAGTTGGAGACGCAGAGAAACTGGTGACAGGACCATTTAAAGTGTTTGAAACAACAATATAACCGGTTTTTGTCAACGCATTACTGCCGTCTGCATTACTTGCTGTCAATGTAACAGAATATTTTCCAGATTTATTGTATGTGTGTACAGGATTCTTTTCTATTGAATTAGTTCCATCTCCAAAAGTCCATTTCCATGCGGCTGGAGATCCTGTGCTCCTGTCAGTAAAACTAACAGTAAGAGGCATACTTCCTGCAGTTGGAGATGCTATAAAGGTGGCGGCAGGGATAATATAGCCTGGATTCGAAGTCACAGTACCGCTTTCAGAAACTACAATGTAGCTTGATTTTTGCACCTTATTACTGCCTCCGGCATTGGTCGTTGTCAAAGAAACAGTATAATTTCCTGATTTATTGTATGTATGTACAGGATTTGTTTCTGTAGAATCACTTCCATCTCCAAAAGTCCATTTCCATGCAGTTGGCGATCCTGTGCTCTCGTCAGTAAATCTGATAGTAAGAGGCGCTTTTCCTGAAGTAGAAGACGCAGAGAAGCTGGTAACAGGCGTATCTAAGAAGCTTGAGACTGCAATATAGCCGGTTTTAGACAACGTGTTACTGCCGTTTGCATTACTTACTGTTAATCTAACAGCATATAGTCCTGATTCATTATATGTATGTACAGGATTTTTATCTGTTGAATTGCTTCCATCTCCGAAAAACCATTTCCATGCCGTTGGCGACCCTGTGCTCTGGTCAGTAAAATGAACGGTAAGAGGCGGTTTTCCTGAAGTAGGGGATGCAGAGAATTTGGATACAGGAGCAGCTAAAATGCTTGGGACAGCAATATAACCGGTTTTTTTCAACGAATTACTGCCTTTTTCGTTACTTGCTGTCAATGTAACAGAATAAAGTCCTGATTTATTGTATGTATGTGCAGGATTCTTTTCTGTTGAAGTATCCCCATCTCCGAAAGACCATTTCCATGAATCTGGTGATCCTTTGCCCTGGCCTGTAAAATCAACAGTGAAAGGAGCTTTTCCTGAAGTCAGAGACGCAGAGAAACTGGTGACAGGGCCATTTAAAACGTTTGACACAACAATATAGCCGGATTTTGTTAACGTATTGCTGCCATCTGCATTACTTACTGTTAATGTAACAGAGTATAATCCTGCTTTGCTGTATGTATGTACAGGGTTCTCCCCGGTTGAATGAGTACCGTCTCCAAACGTCCACTTCCTTGAGGTTGGAGCTCCTGTACTCTGGTCGGTAAAACTAACAGAAAGAGGCGCTTTTCCTGAAGCTGGAGATGCAGAAAAAGCAGCAACAGGGGCTTCATACCCGTTTGAAACAATAATATAGCTGGATTTTGTTACTGCACTCTTGTTCCCCGTTTCGTTTAATGTCAACGTAACAGAATATTTTCCTGATTTTCTATAGATGTGTACAGGATTCTTTTCCGTTGAATAAGTTCCATCTCCAAAAGTCCAGTTCCATGAAGCTGGAAATCCTGTGCTCTGGTCAGTAAAACTAACACTAACTGGCGTTTTTCCTGAAGTTGGGGATGCAGAAAATACTGGCTGTGCCAGAACAGTTACTGTGGCAAATTTCGAATCAGTACCGTTTGTATTGTTTACTGTAAGCGTTACTTTGTAATTCCCTGCCCTAGAGTAAGTATGTGCTTGATTTTGCTGTGTTGAACCGGATCCGTCTCCAAAGTTCCAGTTCCACCCATCCACATTCTTCGAGAAATCCGTAAACTGGACAGAAAGAGGAGCATAACCGGATGTGAGATTGCTGCTGAAGTTTGCAGCAGGAAGTACTGGTTGTGCTGGAAGAGGACTTATAAACTGACCGAAAGCAACAGGACTGAAACCTGTATTTACCTTGGCTGTAACCTTGTTTGTGGCTGTGTCAATTATAGAGACAGTTTTGCCTAGATTATCGTCGTCGCCGCAGTTCGCTACATATACCTTTGTTCCATCCGGTGTGACTGCAATTCCGTAAGGATTATTTCCGACTTTCAAAGCAGCTATAACAGTTTTTGTTGCGGTGTCAATTACGGAGACATTGTTACTGCGTTGATTTGCCACATATACTTTTGTTCCATCCGGACTGACTGCAACTCCCATAGGCCATTCTTCTACAGGCACTGTGGCTGTAACAGTGTTTGAACTCGTGTCAATTACAGAAATAGTGTTACTTTCACAATTCGTCACATATAGTTTTGTTCCCGCCTGGTTAACTGTAACTCCACAGGAGCCAGGTTCAGCTTTCACAGTCGCTATAACAGTGTTTGTGGCTGTGTCAATTACAGAAACAGTGCTGCTATAACGGTTCGTCACATATACTTTTGTCCCATCCGGTGTGACTGCAACTCCCATAGGCCATTTTCCTGCAGGCACCGTGGCTGTAACAGTGTTTGTGGCTGTGTCAATTACAGAAACAGCGTTGATATCACGACTCGCAACATATAGTTTTTTTCCATCCGGTGTGACTGCAATTCCACAGGGATAGTATTTATCTCCTACATCCACGGTGGCCGTAACCTTATTCATGGCTGTGTCAATTACAGAAACAGTGCCGCGGCGGCCGTAGTTGGCATTCGTCACGTATATCCTTGTTCCATCCGGGCTGACTGCAACCCCTAATGGGTTAATTCCTGCGGGCACCGTGGCTGTAAAGGTATTGTTTCCTGTGTTAATTACAGAAACAGTGTTGCTGTTGATGTTCGTAATAAATGCATATGAAGGCGCAGGAGAACCTTTTGGTACAACATTTACTGTAGCAAGCTTTGAATCTGTGCCGTTTGAATTGCTTACTGTCAGGCTAACAGTATAGATTCCTGCTGCAGAATAGGTATGCGTGGGATTCTGCTTTGTTGAACCAGCCCCGTCTCCAAAGTCCCAGGTCCAGCCGGTTGCATTCTCCGATAGATCTGTAAACTGCACAGGTACGGAAAGGAAAACATAATCTGATGTGATGTTGCTGCTGAAGTTCGCTAAAGGATAAACTGGTTGTACCGGGATAGAACCTATAAACTGGCCTGAAGCATGAGGACCGTTTCCTACAAGCATCGTGGCTGTAACGGTGTTGGTAGCAGTGTCAATCACAGAGACGGCGTTACAGAGGTTGATTGCTACATACACTTTTTTTCCGTCCGGTGTGACTGCAACTCCCACAGGATTGGGTCCTACAGGTATTGTGGCTGTAACTTTGTTTGTAGAAACGTCAATTACAGAGACAGTGCTGAAATATTTATCATTAGTAGTCACATATGCCTTTGTTCCCTCCGGGTTGACTGCAACTCCAGAAGGGGTTCCCTCGACCTTCACAGTGGCTGTAACGGTGTTGGTAGAAGTGTCAATTACAGAAATGCCCCCATTATCGGAGTTCGCTACGTACACCTTGGTTCCATCTGGTGTGACCGCAATTTCCTCAGGACTTTTTCCTACGGATACCGTGCTTATAACAGCTTTTGTGGTAGTGTCAATTATAGAGACAGTGTTGTCGCCTTCGTTTGTCACATATGCTTTTTTTCCATCCGGACTTACCGCTACTCCCGCAGGATATTTTCCTACAGTCACTGTACTTGCAACAGTATTTATGGCAGTATCAATTACAGAGATAGTGTTACTGACCCTGTTTGCCACATATAGTTTCTTTCCATTCGAGCTGATTGCAACCCCTTGAGGAGAACGTCCTACAGGCACCGTGGCTTTAACAGTATTTGTTGCCGTGTCAATTATAGATACATCGTTGCTATGAGAATTTACCACGTATATCTTTGTCCCATCTGGATTAATTGCAACTCCAATAGGATTGGATCCTACAGATATCGTAGCTGTAACTTTGTTTGTGGTTGTGTCAATTACAGAGATATTGTTACTCTCTTCATTTGCAATGTATGCAAATGGCGAGGCGCCTGCGATACTCACCAACATTAAAAAAGCAAGTACTGTTACCCCCAAAGTTTTATTGAAGGTTTGCCCCCTAAATATTTTATTACATTTCGTTCCTTTCATTTTAGACCCCTTAATATATGGATAATTAAATTTGTTGAGAATTTTGAAAAAACTTGAAATTTGACAGGTTTTTATTACGATAATATAGCAATTCATTGAAGTAAGAGTTTTTTCGGGTTAAGCTGGTTATCAGAACCGAATGCGACTATAAGTGCGATTATAAGTGAGACTATAAGTGAGACTATAAGTGAGACTATAAGTGAGACTATAAGTGAGACTATAAAAATGACTGGATGAATAAGATTCCCCCGAACTACACAAAAGAATTGTAAACTCTAAGATAATAATCTTTCTTTTATTGGCTTTATAGAAATCCTCCGAAATGACCAGTCTTCATTAATTTTAACTGGATGTCCCGGTATCATTATATCTATTGTTGGCCTCTTGAAGCTGGCATAGATGGGTCTCTACAAAGCCACAAAATGTGGATTGTAAAAGTACTCCTTATTTTAATGTCCCCACAAAGCAGACTCATTTATATATTAAAGAGAAAGAAAGAGGAAGAAAGTGAAGGGAAAATATAGAAAACAGTTGCATTTAAGCTTTGATAAAATCAAATACAATAAACGGAATATAGTGGAGACAACGTCCTCTGTTGTCAAAAGGAAATTTGGAGAAGTACTCAGGGCAAGAAAATTCTATAATCAGGTTAAAGAATTAAAACTTAAACTGATAGTTATAACATAATCAATAGTGGAGATATTTGCGTTCGGGAAGGTGTAGCCAGGTCGATAAGTGCTCCTTCTAAAGCTGCAAAAATCACGGGTTTTTATCCCCTTTTAGAAAAAGGATTTGGGGCAGATTGAGGCAGACCGCCGAGCGAAAAAATATATTAATTGATTTGAAAAGGATAAGGAGGAACTTTAATTTTGAATTCAGCGACTCATTTTCTTACGATTTTCCCTAATCCATAATTCACTTGAAAAATTTCACTTCAATTCGAAACAGCCACCGCAAGAAAAAAAGTGTTGATGAAGTTAAAAAAGCCCCCCAATGGAGACTTATAAATTAAGCAAAACTAATCAGCCCTGCAAAGTGCCCCTTCTAAAGCTGCAAATATTCACAGATGCAAAAGATCACAAGTTAAGAAAAAGTATATTCCGGGTCTGAGGTATATTTAAAAAAAGTGGAAAATAAATAAGTGTTGATGTAACTCAGTTAAGTGTCAATGTAAACTCAGTTACACAAATAACACTTAGTATCTGTTTTCTCTGGGTGTCCTGTGGTTAGGAAGACAATCCCTGCAGTAAACAGGTCTTTCCGGGTCAGGTTTGAAAGGCACTTCGGTCTCAGCTTTACAGTCTGAACAGGTTGTCTTGTGCATTTCTCTGGGAGCGCCGAAATTGGAATTAGAATTTCCTCTGAAGTTTCTGTCATTAAAAGCCATATTTGTTTCACCTTTGGTTTAGTTGTTAGTTAATTGTTTTAAAATAAGATTGTATAGAACTCTTTGATTAAAAACAAAAATTGGTTTTTAATAACAGATGAGTATACGTCTCTTTATTTATCAACACACATACATAGCACCTATAATATATAAAGGTATCCATATAAATGAAAATTCACTCTTTCAAATGAGAGAACAACTTCCAGACATGGTTTGCAGAGGAGATAACAGCCCATTTTCTGATAGCTCCCGAAAATGGGCTTCGCCTGAAAAACCTGCCACTATAATTTGAAAACAGCTCTCTAAAGCCAAAAATATGATTGATGATCTAAAAAATAGCCTCGAGGGAACCGATATATGAAGTGCAAAACTGATAGGGCTGGAAAATGCTCTTTCTAAAGCTGCAAAAGGTAATAGGTTTTCGATTTATCCAAATATCTGCAAAAAGGATTCCGGGAAGATTCCAGCAGACTGCCGCCAGGAGAAATATATTTCAATTGGATTAACCGGGAAAAAAGATTCAACTATCGGATAACTCAAAAATCTGTCGATACCGATATATAACACGGGATATATATATCGGAGATGTAAAATTATGGACGATACCGATATACCCCTGATTCAAGAAGAACTTCTTGCAAGAATTGATGAAAAAATGAAGCGGCTAAACTCCATGAGGCCAATTCCGGCAGATGCTTTAGGAAGGCTTCATGAATATATGAGGTTGGTGCATACCTATCACTCCAATGCAATAGAAGGGAATACACTAACACTCCAGGAAACAAAACTTATTCTGGAAGAAGGGCTGACAATTGGCGGAAAATCACTCAGAGGACATCTTGAGGTGAGCAATAACGCAAAAGCTTTTGACCGGGTGGAAGAGCTAGCACAGAAAAAACACGCTATAGACCATGTTACAATTCAGGAGATCCATGAAATTGTAACCAGAGGTATACTTGAGGATGCCGGAAGATATCGCACCAGAAATATGAGGATAACAGGTGCAGTAAAGACTCCACCCGATTGGTCGAAGATAGTGGAACTGATGGATGAACTGATCGAAAATATTGCTGAAAGCAAGGAGCATCCCATTGAAACAGCTTCAGCCCTGCATCACAGATTTGTTGAGATTCATCCTTTCAATGACGGAAACGACAGAGTAGCCCGACTCCTCACAAACCTGTATTTGATTGCAAGGGATTATCCTCCTGTTGTGCTCAAAAAAGAGGATAGAGGAAAATACTACAAATCCCTTAAAGCTGCAGATGCAGGAAACCTCGGACAATTTACCAATTTCATTGCAAAAGCCGTGGATGAAAACCTGACCCTGTATCTCTCCATCTCAGGAGGAAACGACGAACTACTGCCTCTAAAAGAACTTGCCCTGGAAACCCCTTATTCTCAGGAATATCTCAGCCTGCGGGCTAGACAGGGACTCCTTGATGCAGTAAAAATAGGAAAAACATGGCATAGTCCAAAACGTGCGGTTGAGCAATATCTATCCGAGCATGGGAAAAAAGATGTTTGATGTGATTTCATTGGTCATCGGTTAAGGAATTTTCCTGCCTGTATGCTATCGATTTTAGAGTAAAAATTAGTCTCAAATTTCGAACACCGAAACTAAAATCGATACCCTGTTTCAACTTCAGATCAATATATGTTTTCGAGATCTGTCGCAGAAATAGGGCAATTTACCATGATTCCTCTCTTAGCCGAAGACACATGGATGTTATTTTAAGAAAAATCCTATTGATACCAGGACTTACGCACTTGAGAGATAAAATCAAGTACAACAGACGTTAAAGTTTAATATATTATATAGTTGAAAGTTTAATGCTATTGAGTTCCAGTTCAACCGCGTAAGTCCTGGATACATAAAAAATAGCCCTGAAGAAAATCTATTGATAAAGCAAAACTAATCAGCCCTGCAAAGTGCTCCTTCTCAAGCTGCAAATATTCACAAGATGTAAAAGATCAGAAGTTAAGAAAAAGTAATTCCGGTTTTATAAAGTACTAAAAAAGTGGAAAAGAAATAAGTGTTGATGTAACTCAGTTAAGTGTTAATGTAAACTCAGTTACACAAATAACACTTAGTATCTGTTTTCTCTGGGTGTCCTGTGGTTAGGAAGACAATCCCTGCAGTAAACAGGTCTTTCCGGGT
>NZ_JJQL01000077.1:0-18202 GCF_000979975.1 Methanosarcina sp. 1.H.A.2.2 | reverse complement strand
ATGGTGGGGATTTAGATTTAACTGGAAATGCTGCACCATCAACTACAGGAATAGCACATGCAAATAATTTAACTGCCAGGGGATGGAAGGTTCAAAGTTAAAAAAATCTACCAGTTGCAAATTTAACAAGTCTGCTTGTTTGCGTATCTTCATAAACGATAAGGTATAATAATAAATTGGAGTGAATAATTGTGCATAAATTTATGAAAATAGTGGGTTGTATCTTAGCAACAATAGGGTTTGCTTGTGTTGTAAAACATATCATGCATTACAAAGAAGGTTGCTGTTTGTGTGGTTGGCATAAAATAAAAGTAGAAGACGAAAAACCAACTGGTGAAACTGTATCGCATAAAATAAAAGTAGAAGATGAAAAACTACATGGTTCAAGGTATGGTTCTAATCCGGTCCGTTATTAAACCCGACAACCATACGTGGAAGGATTATGCCAGGCTTCCAGGATAAGGATAGGCATGTTGGAAATCCGGCATGAAGGTCGTGCCTTATTTTTGCCTGTTGGAGGATCAACTCCAGGCACAGGTTGACCTTCTTACCGACCAGTTGCACAAAAAGGATGAGTAAATAGAAAACTTAAGTATTTGTAACGAAAGAACTCAGGTAATGAATAATTCAGTTGAAGTCAAATCAGCCATCTAGCTAATGAAAGTTATTTAATACATTCTTAACTACTGCCTATATTATTTCATCACAGATCCTAAGATATAAATATTTACATATACCCCATTTTGACAACAATATAGAAAAATTTAGTTTATATATTCTTCCTAAAATAATGGGGATTTTATCACAAACCAATAACTATCGACAACATTCAAAGAAAAAGTTTATATGCTTTAACACTTAATCAGTCTCTAGTAACATATTTTGCGAGATGACTCTTATGTCTGACACAAGAAATTTTGTATTAAGAGACGAAGACGGCAATGAACACGGAGTTTTCACTGGAAAACAGCCTCGTCAGGCTGCTCTGAAAGCAGCAAACCGGAGCAACGGGACAAAATCCAAACCGGAGATTCTCCGTCTCAGGGAACGCGGGACAAAGAAGGTGCACATTTTCAAGGCATGGAAACAAGTTGTCAAAGCCCCAAAAAATAGGCCTAGCTGGATGCCAGAGAAAATCAGCAAGCCCTTTGTCAAGAAAGAGAGAATAGAAACAATCGAATAAATATAAAGGAAGCAAAAGGTAAATAGGTTTTATAGTAAAACTTATTTACCTTATTTTCAGACAGCAACCTTTTACCCTAAAATATTGCTATTTCTCTGTTTTTTAACCTCAACTCGAGACCAATGGTCTATTCCAGCCAGTTTAATATGGCGGACTTTAGGTCAAAACGTTGCTATTTTGGTAAAGTTCTGCAAGAAACAGATCTTTAGACCATATTTATATGTAACTAAAGTACCTTTTAATTTTGATGCTTCTTTTTGGACATATTGGCGTCACGCTGGGGGTATTTTTCGGATTTGCATTTTTTATACCACAATTAAGGACCATTATAGATCCAACATATCTGGTCATTGGATCGCTCCTTCCGGACTTAATAGATAAACCTCTAGGAATGGTTATCTTTTCTTCTACCATTGCAAACGGACGGATAATAGCTCATACATTGTTATTTTCTTTTACCCTCTTTCTGACAGGTTTATACTTATATGATAAAAGAGGAGATATCAAAGTCCTTACCCTTGCAGCAGGTTCTATTTTTCACCTTATGGAAGATCAGATGTGGAAATCGCCTCGAACTTTATTTTGGCCTCTCCTGGGATGGCGTTTCCGCAAAAATCCGCATCAAACTGGACTAAAATACTTAATAACGCTTTTTAAAAGATCATTTAGAGAGTTATAAAACAGACGATACTTATCATGATACTTATCATTTGTCATATGTTAAAGAATATTTTAGAGACTGTTTATTATTTTCGGGTTTTTTGACGATCCCATAAGATATTAAAAAGTTTCCTGGTGTCGCGTCAATCCTCAAGGATTGAATAATTCTGAATAGTTGTTCTTGATTTTATACGACATTTTACTGCTGACGCGACACTAGAATATCTATCGAGTTTGTAGTGATCTGGACGGGAACCAAGCATAGCTTCTGTAACCCTCCACATACCGAACACGTACACATATCTGGAAGCCACGTACAAAGGCGAAGGCTATCGCTGGGAAAGGATAGGGATTAAGGCGTGAAGGCGTTGCCTGTCGAAGAACCAGCTGCACATTAAGGATGAGAAGATAGAAAAGCTAAATGAAGTTACCCAAAAGCAAGCTGTCCATATTAAATGTTTTTTTCCATAATAGTGAATTCCAAAAAAGGATTGTCAGCCATTATGGAGTTAATCCTTTTTGAAAGCCTTCACTTTGAGAGAGTAAGAGACACCTGTTTGCTCATCACTTTCAGTTTCTTGATTACTGAGATGGTTGCCTGAGATTCTTTGTAAATCTGGTCTTCGTAATAACTTATGATCTCGTCAACCGGAGCCGCAAGAGAATAAATCTTCATCGGCCGCCCTTTTCCCGGCTTTTTTTCGGAGCGCATATTAACCCAGGACTTATCGCACATTAACCTCATTGCAAGACTGACTTCGGGTTGCCTTAATCCAGTACTTATTTCAATTTCCCAGGATGAAGCTTCGTCTACATTCATAAGATATGCCATGGTTGTAGCGGCATTTCTTGACATCCCGAGATCACTTAATGCTTTAATAAAAATATGGTCGTTTTCGTCCAACATTTTTACTTCAGAATCTTTCATGATAACCCCTCAAAATCTCTAGTTTTATGGATTGTTTGTCAGCTTAAAGAATGGTTGTATAATTACTCATTAAACTTGATGACACGTTATAAACATTTTCAAAATATATGTATTTACATAATAAAAAGGTGCCGTTTTGACATTTTGAATAGAATAAAAAACGCTTTTTCTTTATTCCCTGGTTAACCACGTAACATACCCAAAAAACCCTCTAGCAACCTTATCACAGGGTGTGAATCCGGGTATTGAGTATTTGGCCCATCGGCTCAGGATATTAAGAAAACTGATAGGGTGAGCATTTCTGCCGAAGGCATTGTAGTGATCTGGACGAGAATCCGGGATAGCTATTTTGCACGTATCTCCCGAAGACGTATCTCCCAGACCTAAGCACATCTAAGCACATATACCTGAAAGCTAGTCTAAAAGGTCAGGGCTATCGCTCGGGATAAGGATAGGTATTCTGGACATCCGGCGTGAAGGCCTTGCCTTAGTCTCATCCATAGGGTGACAAACTCTTCAGGTACAGGTTAACCTTCTGAGGCTCCAACGCGAAATAACTCAGGTCCATGTTTACACTGTGCTTAACTATTTTCGTAAGCATCTCCATCGATTTTGTTCCAAAATAATTATGTGTTGTCTAAGTTATTTCGTAACGAACCTGGGTATTTTTCAGTCCAAACGTACAATTCTTACAAGAGACTGAATCGGAACATTAGAGATTGTATCTGCACCTTTTTTATCGACCAGTACCGCTACAACTCTTGGTTTTGCATCCATTTCTCTCAGCTGCTCAATTACTTCCATACTGGTGGAACCGGTGGTAACAACATCATCCACGATAACGCAGTTTTTACCGGCAACTGATCCAAAATTTCTGCTGATGGTCCCCCTGTGGCCTGTCTGAACAATATCCTGTCCTTTACGATGATAAATCGCTAAATCTGTACCCAGTTCATATGCCATCATGCTTGCCAGGGGAATACCATTGGCAGCAATGCCAACAACCACGTCTACCTCGGCGTTTTCCTTTTCCAGGGTCTCAAGCACCATGTCACAGAGTGCAAGCGAGATGTTGTGGAGACGTTCAGCACTTTTCCCTATACTGCTCCAGTTTACAGAAATATCTTTAGGAGCGGGAGTTGTTTCTTCTTTTTTTGAACGGGTTAAAAGCCAGGTAACCGTTTCTCTTGAAACGTTGAGTTCATCGGCAATCTGGGCGGTAATAAGCCCATTACTCTGCAGTTCCACAGCTTTCTGTATTAAATCTTCTATATCCTTCATACTTCTATTACCACCTTAAATTTTTATCCGGCTGTATTTCCGGGACCTCTAAATTAAGACAGTATTAGAATATCAAGCGTTATATCTTTTTTCAGCTTAAGATTGACTCTTTTATTATTCCTCTTTTTTTAAGAGGAAAGCCGCAGATGGGGGCAGACTCCCCCTTTATCAAAAGTTTTTCTGCAGTCCATAATTGCTTTTGCCAGATAATGATGTCCTTAATCTATTTCATCTGGATTCAGTTAAGATACAAAACTTCTAAAAATGTTAATTTTATGCCAGCATCTAACATTTAAGTCTGAAAATCGCAAAAATGGTATTCGGAGGTGTGCATAAAATTCGTTAACCGATGACAAAAGATACATCAACTCGAGACAAATGGTCCATTCCAGCCAGTTCCCTATGACGCAGAAGACACTTATTATTGAAGCTGGAGCACATACGAGGCTAAGATGGAATCAAGCATAGTTTCTTTTTTGTAACCCTCTACATACCTAACCACGCACATATATCTCAAAGCTAATCTAAAAAGCCAGAGCTCTCGCTCGAGATAAGGGGAGGTTAAGATGCCAGGCGTGAAGGCCTTGCCTGTCGAAGGACCCGCTGCATACAAAGGATGGTATATTTATCAAACTCAATTTCCGTGATGTACACAGAAATACCATCAATTATCCCAATATGGCAGTAGCTTAAAAATCCATTTTGCCTTTAATGAGT
This sequence comes from Methanosarcina sp. 1.H.A.2.2, assembly GCF_000979975.1. Classification (NCBI taxonomy): domain Archaea; kingdom Methanobacteriati; phylum Methanobacteriota; class Methanomicrobia; order Methanosarcinales; family Methanosarcinaceae; genus Methanosarcina; species Methanosarcina sp. 1.H.A.2.2. The sequence continues at coordinate 13,433 of NZ_JJQL01000077.1, read as the reverse complement.
AGAGTGAGCAAATCGGCAAATATATTCTACATCTGTGTACATCTGCGGAATGTAGGGTGAAAACAAGAAAGTCTCACAAAATTAACCTTTTTTAAGGAATTTTTTTGGTACTCTTAACCGATTTGCTTGATAATTTGTGAATAAGAAATATTGCTGCTAAAAATATTATTGGTGGTATTAAGCTTATTAAGGCGGTTGTATAGTCTAATGTTATTGTTTTCATCCGGTTCTCTTTAATAAATATAAAAAAGTAGCTAATGAAGTATATAAGGACAGTTGGCGCTAAGAGTATTGCTTTGTCTATTGTTGTATTTGTTGTTTTTTGTGAGATTGACACATTTTTGATTATACTTAATTGCTGTTTATATATCTTGTGTTTGTTTGTATTTATACAATAATACTATCGATGGAAAGCAGCCAAATAGACAAGTTGATGAACTCATCCCCCATCAAAATTTTACAAAATCTTTTTAAGATACCATAATCCTGGCATTCTCACTCAACGACCTTTATTTCTTTAAAATCTTAACGTAATTTTCTATATATACCTCTTTAGGTACTGATTTTATTGCAATATACAAAAGAACAGGAAGGATTACCATATCGTCGAGATATCCAATTACAGGTATGAAATCAGGTATTAAATCGATTGGTGATAATGCATAGCCTATAGTAATCCATAAAAATATTTTTGTAATTTTGGGGGTGCGAGAGTCTGTGTATAGAAGTTTGCATAATTCGAGGTATTTTTTTGCATTATCCTTTATTTCTTTTAGTTTCATCATGTCTCTAAAAGATACAGAATTAATTATCTATAAATAATTACTTAAAGATAATACTTTTTTCATAGGAGTTACGCACTCGATGTAAAAAATCAAATACAGTAAATAGCATGGTTTAAATTTACATTTTAGCTATTTAACAATTCAATGCTACTATTTTTCAGTTAAAATGTGTAAGCCTTATCCCAATCGTAGACTCAGATTTAATTTTAAGCTTGACTTTATAAACTAAATTTTATTGTAATGGCTATTTTACCTACCATCCCCAAAACCCCGTACTCCTAAAAATAGTTTATTTCAGCAGTTTAATTATTTCCCTTCCAAAAGCGTAAAGGTCAGAGGGGTTCCTTGATGATACCAAATTTCCGTCCACGACAACTTCACGATCTTCGTAAAGTGCTCCTGCGGCCATAATGTCGTCCCTTATCCCTATCCAGCAGGTGGCTTTCCTGCCTTTTATAACACCTGCCGAGATGAGGACCTGGGGGCCGTGGCAGATTGCAGCAACGGGTTTGTTTTCCTTGAAAAAGTGTTTTACAATCTCAAGGGCATCTTTGTCGAGCCTCATTTTTTCGGGCCCTTTTCCACCGGATATCACAAGGATGTCATAATCTGCAGGGTTTACATCCTTAAAGGCGATGTCAGCATCAATTTCATACCCGTGCTTTCCCGTTATCGGCCCCCTCTTCATAGAGGCGACATGTGTGGTAATTCCTTCTTCTTTCAAACGGTGGTAAGGGTAGAAAAGTTCGAGGTCTTCAAAACCATCGGCTCCGAATACAAGTGCTTTCATATGAAATTCCCCCGGATTTCAATTTGCGGTTTCGGTCTCGCGGTTCAGTCTTTCAATTTAGCTTACGGTTTGTCTGGTCTTGCGGTTCTGGTTTTATGCTTTTAATGTTGTAGATAGAAGATTATTCCAGCGGCAAATATACCTTGTCGGGTTCCGAAAATAAAACAGGTGAAATCCTCTTCCTGCCCAGCATTAAGTTTTTGAAAGGGCCTGTTCAAGGTCTGCAATTATATCCTCAGGGTCCTCGATTCCCACAGATAGCCTGACAAGTCCGTCTTTAATTCCTACCTTATTTCTGATATGCCCTGGAATACAGGCATGGGTCATGGAAGCAGGGTGCTGGATAAGGGTATCAGTTGCCCCGAGACTCACTGCAAGGGAGCAGAGCCTGACGTTATCCATAAGCCTGCGCCCGGCTTCAATCCCGCCCCGGATCTCGAAAGAGAGCATTCCACCATACCCGCTCATCTGTTTTTTTGCGATCTCGTGCTGGGGATGGCTTGAAAGCCCCGGATACCTTACCCATATCACTGCGGGATGGGACTCAAGGAAGCTCGCAACCTTCATGGCGTTTTCGGCATGCCTATCCATCCGGATGTGCAGGGTCTTAAGCCCCCTGATGCAGAGCCAGGCTTCGTGCACTCCCATGATCCCGCCCGTATATCCGACAACCTTTCCCAGGCTTTTCATAAAATCCCTGCTTCCTACAACGACTCCGCCGAGCAGGTCTGCGTGCCCGCCTATGTATTTAGTACAGCTGCTGAGGGAAACGTCCGCCCCGAGCAGAAGAGGCTTCTGGAAATAAGGCGTGGCAAAGGTATTGTCTACGACGCAGATGGCTCCCTGTGCCCTTGCAAGCCCGGCAATTTCCCTGATGTCACAGACAGTTATCGTGGGATTGGCAGGTGTTTCCAGAAAGACCATTTTAGTTTCGGGCTTAAAGGCTGCCCTCACATTTTCTATATCGGACGTATCAACAAAACTGACATCTATCCCGAGCCCGGGCAGAACCTCTGAAAAGAGGCTGTAGGTGCAGCCATACACCACATCCGTTGAGATAAGGTGGTCTCCCTGTTTCAGAGCAGAAAGCACAACTGCAGTTATTGCGGCCATTCCTGAAGCAAAAGTCTGTCCTGCCTCCCCACCCTCAAGCGCAGCAACCTTTTCGGCAAGGACCGCATGTGTTGGTGTGTTCGGAGGGATTCTTGCGTATACATACCCGGCTTCCTCTCCTGCAAATCTGGCAGCACCCTGTTCTACATTCTCAAAAATAAAAGTTGAAGTCTGGAATATCGGAGTCGTGTGCGCCCCGAAGACCGGGTCCGGCTTTTCTCCTGCATGCACGCATTTAGTTGCGAACTTAAGTTCTCTTTCCATTTCCCCAAAAACCCCTGTTAAAATTAATTTTCAGAATAATTATCTGTCTTTCAGGTAATTATTTGTTTGGCGGGAAAGACAGGAAAAAGATTTAAAGCCTGCCCAATCTTAATAAAGAAAACTTGCTTTTATGTGGGTACATTAGAAATCAGCAATTTTAAAAATATAAAAGGCTATATACATGAAGCAAAAAGCCGAAATATTACTAAGAAGTTACGGATGTTGCACCAGAAGCAACCTAAAACGTTAAAGGAAGGCCTTCCGTGATAAAATCCATACTTGATAACGATCTTTACAAGTTCACCATGCAGATGGCTGTACTGGAACTATTCCCCAAAGCAGAAGCAGAATACCGTTTTACCAACCGGGGACCCCAGCGCTTTTCCGAAGAGTTTGTAGTAGAGCTCCGGAGAGTCATAGACGAAGAGATAACCGGATTAAGGCTGACAGAAGAAGAATATCATTGGCTTGGTGAATACTGTCCTTTTCTGAAACCCATGTATCTTGAATACCTAAAAAATTTTCGTTTCAGACCCGAGGAAGTAAAAGTCTGCCTCACAGGGGAAAAAGAACTTGACATACGGATAAAAGGGCCCTGGCACAGCACGATTCTGTGGGAGATTGTCCTTATGGCTGCGGTTTCCGAGCTCTATTTCACAACTATAGAGAAGGAGTGGAACGGGAACACGATAAGCCCGGGTACATCCGAATCCGTACTTGCAGCTTATGGAGACAAAATTCTGGAAATCGGAAAGTCGCTTGAGGAAAACGGCTGTCTTTTTTCTGAATTCGGGACCCGCAGGCGGAGAAGCTTTGAACTCCACGACCATGTGATGAAAAACCTCCTGCAGATAAAAACCCTCACAGGAACAAGCAATGTCTATTTTGCAAAAAAATACGGCTTAAAACCCATCGGAACGGTAGGTCACGAATGGATCATGGGCACTTCTGCTCTTATAGGGCTCAGGTACGCTAACCGCTTCGCTTTTGAAAATTGGGTGGAGGTCTACAAAGGAGACCTTGGAATTGCCCTTACGGATACATTCGGCTCTGAGGCTTTTTTTAAGGATATGGACCTGAAGCTGTCAAAAATCTACGACGGCTTCAGGCACGACAGCGGAGACCCTCTCATCTTTGTGGACAGGGTTATAGAGCATTACAGGAAAATGGGCATTGACCCCATGAAAAAGGTAATCGTTTTCAGCGACGCCCTCGACGCTGAAGCTGCAATCCGGCTCAAAAAGTACTGCCAGGGCAAAATCAACTGTAGTTTCGGAATCGGCACAAGCCTTACCAACAATTATGATTTCTTCCGGGAAAGCCCTCCTCTGAATATGGTAATTAAACTCCACAGTGTAAACGGCATTCCGGTAGTGAAATTAAGTGACTCCTCCGAAAAAGAAACCGGAGAAAGGGATGCCCTCAGGGTTGCAAACTATATAGTAGGAAGAAAAGGGCTTGATGAATGACTTAACGAAGAAGGAAAAAGAGAAGGAAAAGGAAGAGAAAAATACTGCAAAATAACTCACGGTGAAAAAGAAAAAATATTATTTTATATTTTTTCCCAGCCCGCTTAAAGGAAAAAACTTAAAATCGGACAATTTCAGCTTTTGAAGACTTGAATCATTAATTAAATCGGAAGTTTTTTACTCATTTGTGGGACAGCGCAAGTTTTACCCCTATTACGGTAAAGATGCCTGCTTTCCCCCACTTGATGTACTTCCCGATTCCGGGTTTTTGTGTAATTTTATCGCCAATAGCTCCGGCAAAGACCGAGATTGCAGTAAAGATCACCCAGGCCTGTACCAGGAACATTACTCCCAGGAATACCATCTGCATGGGAACACTGCCTGCTCCGGTATTTACAAACTGGGGGAGGAATGCCAGGAAGAAGAGGGCAACTTTAGGATTAAGAACATTCATGAAAATCCCGCGCCTGTAAAGGGCAAACGCATTATTTTCCCGGACTGGGGCAGAAGACACCAGCTGTTCATTCTCTTTTAAGGTATTCCAGGCAAGATAAAGCAGGTAAGCTGCCCCGGCATATTTTACGATTTCGAAGGCAAGGGCAGATTTATACACAAGGGCGGAAATCCCGAATGCAGCTGCACTGGTATGGACAAGTATGCCTGTACACAAACCTGTTGCTGTTGCAATTCCTGCCATTTTTCCCTGTGAAATGCTCTGAGTGAGAACGAATAGAATGTCGGGCCCCGGAAGAAATGTAAGGGCTGCCGAGGCTGCAATGAAATAGATTAATTGAGATTGTTCTATCAAGCTTTTTCACTTTTTCCTTTAAAAACTTACAAATATGCGTGGGAATAAAAAATATGTTAAACATACATAAAATTTTTAATCTACAAAAAGTAGGTCTAATCTACAAGCAATTTTATTTAAATTTCTGCAACTCTTCAGGTAGTCTTGTAAAGACTGCCTGAAGAGTTATTTTTTTCTATACATTTCATTTCAGTTGAAGGAAATGTATAGAATAAATATGCCCTCGCAGAAATTGCATTTATCTTTCAATATACAGTTATCTCACTTTAATGATGAGAGCAGTTGCATGTGCCCGTAGTAGACAATTCTGATAATACCCCATCGTTAAAGTTCTGAACTGCATCGGAAATCTTGCCCGCAGCTCCTGCAAACACCTTGATTTTATTTTCAGCCAGCGACATTAACGGTCTTCCGCCGATGCCCGAGACAAGTACGATCTCGACATTTTGCGATTTCAAGATTCTCGAAGGGGCAGCACAATTGTGCTCGCCATCTATAGCCCTGTTGCTTATCGTCCTGATTCCAGTAATGGCTTTATCACGTACATCTACAATGGTAAAGTATTCGCATGAGCCAAAATGGGCACATACATCAGACTCCAATCCAGTATCACTCATCGATGGTATAGCTATTGTTGTCACTTTTTTGCTTCCTTCATTAGTATTCCTGCTGCTTTCCCTTTTTTTAGGGCAACAGTAATCGTTCTCAATAAACCTCTTTCCCCTTCCATCGCCGCCGAGTCGGAAAATTAGATCGGAACCACAATTCGGACAGCTTGCGGGACGAGATTGATTGCACTTTGGTTCCCACACATGATCGCATTCTTTACAGAAAAAATCGACCTTGCATTCACCACTATTAACGTATTCTCCTCCAGAGATCTCGATTGCCTTTCCGTTGACAAGAGCATCAGCCACCTTCTGTCGTGCCTTTTGGAGGTCGCTCCAGAAAGTTTTCCGGGATACTCCCATTCTGTCAGCAGCCTCGCTCTGCTCTACCTGGAGAAGATCACAAAGACGAATAGCCTCAAGCTCTTCTATGGATAGGTTGGCGATTTCCAGATGGCAAAGAGGGATTTCTCTGGGTTTGTAATAGGTGGCCTTTGGAAAGCAAGATACCCTGCGTTTAACTCTATTGACCATCAAATTACACTTATGCGACACGTAATAAATATCTATCGATCAATATATTTTACTTAAAGCGTTTAAAGTATACCTTAACATCGTCATTAAGGATTAGAGTAAACACAAAATACCATAATAACGCCAAAAGTATCTACTCAGCTGGAATGCCATCAAACCAGGAATCCAAAAGTTTGAGACGATTAAAGTTACCAAAAAATCCCCGCATATAGCGGCCATAAGTGTTTTGCTGGGAACAGAAATCGACCTTGCATTCACCACTATTAACGTATTCTCCTCCAGATATCTCGATCGCTTTTCCGTTGACAAGAGCATCAGCCACCTTCTGTCGTGCCTTTTTGAGGTCGTTCCGAAAAGTTTTCCGGGATACTTCCATTCTGTCAGCAGCCTCGCTCTGCTCTACCTGGAGAAGGTCGCAAAGACGAATAGCCTCAAGCTCTTCCAGGGACACGGCAATAATTACGTGAACGCTTAGCGGAATTTCACTGAGTTCGTAATAAGTAACTTTTGGGATTCTTGATACTCCGCTTAACTCAATCGACTGTCAAAATACTCAAAAGAGAGGTTGTATAAATAACTAATGCTACAACAATTTAACTATTGATAAAATTAATAAGCTCCGAAGCCATTTTTATGATTCGGCATTTTAAGTACAAAACCGATAGCAACAAACTCATAACTGTATAAAATGGGGTTATAAATATGACGTTTACTTAATAGTTTTATACCATATGTCCGTTAGTCCTGTGGCTATTTTCTGCCTTTTACACCTGATTTAACGTAAAAGTTCTGCCAATCACTGGTACTTTCGTTTTATCCCTTATTCGAATAATTTCATGTTCATTTCTTATAAAAAATGAGAAGATGATGCCGTTTTTCATGCTTTATTATGAGTCAACGACTCGTAAGAGTTTAAATAGGATTTATACAACGGATTTTTTTATTTTTATAATTAATCCGAACAGAAATGAAAACTATTTATAGTACGTCGCTTATGTGTAATTTAGGGGTCTAACCGAAAAGTGCTGTGACCTACTGTAACTTTTACAATCAGCGATCACAAATGAACGGATTCCGGATAATGAACACTAATTGTCCAATTGTAAATTTTACAACATGCACAGAACTTTTCGGATAGTCTCTAATATCTCTTTTATTATTCTGGATTACAACTTTTACCAATACAGGACTTACCCACTTTATTATTCTGAGATTACAACTTTTACCAATACAGGACTTACCCACTTGAGGTCTAAAACAAAAGCGTTGAACCCCCAAATCTCTGAAAATTCAAGTTTTAACTGTTTAATTTACTGTACTTGATTTTGTATTGTAAGTGTGTAAATTCTAAAACGTTAAAAACGATCTACTAAAAATGTCATTTAAATAGCTGGAACTTTCAAGCAGACGTCAATATAAATTGCACAGTCAGTCTCAGTATGTTAAATATCGTAAATACAATCCTCTGATAAAGTGGCTTTAAGCGTATTTAGGAGGTAAAGCTAAAATGAGCAAATTAACTACCGAGAGTTTTTCTATAGAAGATCTTGAATCCGTCCAGATCACTATCAATAATATTGTAGGGGCAGCAAAGGAGGCTGCGGAAAAAAGTAAAGTGGCTCGTTAAAGCAGGCCCCACACTTTTCTCAGGACTTTAGGAGGTCGTTCCAGAACGTTTTATGAGATACCCTATTCTGTCAGCAGCCTCATTCTGCTCTACCTGGAGAAGGTCGCAAAGACGAATGTCTCCTCTTCTAAGGACACGTTAATAATTACGAGAACATTTAGTGGAATTTCACTGAGTTCGTAATAAGTAACTTTTGGGATTCTTGATACTCCGCTTAACTCAATCGACTGTCAAAATACACAAAAGAGAGGTTGTATAAATAACTAATGCTAAAACAATTTGACTATCGATAAAATTAAAAAGCTCTGAAGCCATTTTTAGGATTCGGCATTTTAAGTACAAAACCAATGGCAATAAACCCATAACTGTATAAAATGTGAGTATGACTATGACGTTTACTTAATAGTTTTGTATCATATGTCTGTTAGTCATGTGGCTATTTTCTGCCTTTTACACCTGATTTAACGTAAAAGTTCTGCTACTCACTGGTACTTTCGTTTTGCATCTTATTCGAATAATTTCATATTCTTTTCTTAGGAAAAATGAGTAGATGATGCCGTTTTTCATGCGTCACCACGAGTAAACGACTCGTAAGAGTTTAGATTGGATATATATAATATAATTTTTTTATTTTTATATTTAAACCGAACAGAAATGGAAATTATTTATAATACGTCGCTAATGTGTAATTTAGGAGTATATCCAAAAAGTGCTGTGACCTACTGTAACTTCTACAATCGACAAATCACAAAAGAACGGATTCCGGATAATGAACACTAATTGTCCAATTGTAAATTTTACAACATGCATAGAACTTTTCGGATAGTCTCTAAGATCTCTTTTATTTTTATGAGATCACAATATTTACGAATATAGGACTTACCCACTTGATGTCTAAAATAAAAGCAGTGAACTCCCAACTCTTTAAAAATTCAAGTTTTAACTGCTTAATATACTGTACTTGATTTTGTATTTTAAGTGTGTAATTTCTATAAAAAGTGAAAAACGATCTCTAAAAAAGTCATTTAAATAGCTGGAACTTTCAAGAATCGTCGGATGAAGTGACTTTAAGCGTATTTAGGAGGTAAAGCTAAAATGAGCAAATTAACTACTGGGAGTTTTTCTATAGAAGATCTTGAATCCGTTCAGATCACTATCAATAATATTGTAGGGGCAGCAAAGGAGGCTGCGGAAGAAAAAGCAAAAGAATTAGGTCCGATGGGACCTACTAATCTGGCCAGCATAGCATCCTACAGAAGCTGGAACTTGCTTCTTCTTAACCGCTACGAGCCTGTTTTAACCCCCATGTGTGACCAGTGCTGTTACTGTACCTATGGACCTTGTGACCTTTCCGGAAACAAAAGAGGAGCCTGTGGTATTGACATGGCTGGCCAGACAGGAAGGGAATTCTTCCTCCGTGTAATTACAGGTACTGCATGCCATGCTGCCCACGGACGCCACCTGCTTGACCATGTGATCGAGATCTTTGGTGAAGATCTTCCACTCAACCTTGGAGAATCAAATGTCCTGACACCTAACGTCACAATCTGCACAGGGCTCAGCCCAAAGACCCTCGGAGAATGCAGAGCTCCAATGGAGTATGTTGAAGAACAGCTCACCCAGCTCCTTGCAACCATCCACGCAGGTCAGGAAAGCGCAGAAATTGACTACGACTCAAAGTCCCTATTCAGTGGTAGCCTGGACCACGTCGGCATGGAAATTTCTGATATTGCCCAGATCTCGGCATATGATTTCCCGAAAGCTGATCCGGAAGCCCCTCTCATTGAAATCGGAATGGGAACCCTTGACCAGTCCAAGCCAATCATTGTTGTCATCGGGCACAACGTAGCCGGTGTAACCTACATCATGGACTACATGGAGGACAATAACCTCACCGACAAGATGGAAATTGCAGGGCTTTGCTGTACCGCATTCGACATGAGCAGGTACAAAGAAGCCGATAGGAGACTCCCATACGCCAAAATCATAGGGTCCCTGGCTAAAGAACTGAAGGTTATCCGTTCCGGAATGCCTGATGTCATTGTTGTCGACGAACAGTGCGTCCGCGGTGATGTCCTGTCAGAATCCCAGAAGCTCAGGATCCCTGTTATCGCTTCCAACGAAAAGATCATGATGGGCCTGCCGGACCGCACAGATGCAGATGTGGATTCAATAGTTGAGGAACTCAAGTCAGGGGCAATACCTGGTTGTGTAATGCTGGACTATGAAAAGCTCGGAGAACTCGTCCCGAAGCTTGCCGAAGTAATGGCCCCAATCCGCGATGCAGAAGGTATCACAGCAATCCCGACTGACGAAGAGTTCAAAGTATACATTGACAAGTGTGCCAAGTGCGGAGAATGCCTGCTGGCATGTCCGGAAGAGCTCGACATCCCAGAAGCTTTTGAATATGCATCCAAGGGGAGCTACGAGTACCTTGAAGCCCTCCATGATATCTGTATCGGGTGCCGCCGCTGCGAACAGGTCTGTAAGAAGGAAATCCCAATCCTGAACGTAATTGAGAAAGCTGCACAGAAGGCTATCAGCGAAGAGAAAGGATGGGTCAGAGCCGGCAGAGGACAGGTAAGTGACGCCGAGATCAGGAAAGAAGGCCTGAACCTCGTTATGGGGACTACCCCAGGCATCATCGCAATCATCGGATGTCCGAACTACCCAAGCGGTACCAAAGATGTTTACCTCATCGCCGAAGAGTTCCTGAAGAGAAACTACCTCCTGGCCGTTACCGGATGTTCCGCAATGGACATTGGTATGTTCAAGGACGAAGAAGGCAAGACCCTTTACGAAAGGTATCCGGGTACATTCGCAGGTGGCGGACTGCTTAACAATGGTTCCTGTGTGTCCAACGCACACATCACTGGAGCCGCTGAGAAAGTTGCCGGAATCTTTGCCCAGAGGACCATGGCAGGAAACCTGGCAGAAATTGCAGACTACACTCTCAACCGTGTAGGCGCATGCGGACTTGCCTGGGGTGCATACTCTCAGAAAGCAGCCTCAATCGGTACCGGATGTAATATCTATGGTATCCCGGCAGTGCTCGGCCCACACAGTTCCAAGTACAGGAGAGCCCTGATTGCCAAGAACTATGATGAGTCCAAGTGGAAAGTCTATGACGCCAGAGATGGCTCAGAGATGAACATCCCACCAGCACCGGAATTCCTGTTGACAACCGCAGAGACCTGGCAGGAAGCAATCCCCATGATGGCAAAAGCCTGCATCCGCCCGTCCGACAACAACATGGGCAGATCTATAAAGCTGACCCACTGGATGGAGCTTTCCTTGAAGTACCTCGGAGTAGAACCGGAAGACTGGTGGAAGTTCGTTAGAAACGAAGCCGACCTCCCACTTGCCAAGCGTGAATCACTCCTCAAGAGGCTTGAAGCAGAGCATGGCTGGGAAATTGACTGGAAGAGGAAGAAAATTATCTCCGGTCCGAAGATTAAGTTCGATGTCTCAGCACAGCCAACGAACCTCAAGAGACTTTGCAAGGAGGCCTGAAAATGGTAGACACTACCAAAAACACCAAGCTTTTTACCAGTTACGGAGTGACAACTTCCAAAGCGACCACCCCTGAGGTAGCAGCCAAGTTGATTTCAAAGGCAAAGAGGCCACTCATTGTGGTTGGGACAAAGATCCTTGATCCGGAACTCCTGGCCAGGGTAGTGAAGATTTCACAGAAAACAAAAATTCCTATTGCAGCTACCGGAAGCTCTATGCCCGGCTTTGTTGACAAGGATGTTGATGCAAAGTACATCAACCTTCACCAGCTAGGCTTTTATGTAACAGACCAAAACTGGCCCGGGCTTGACGGCAATGGGACTTATGACACACTCATCGTCCTTGGGCACATCAAATATTACCTCAATCAGGTACTGTCCGGGACTAAAAACTTCAGTAGTATAAAGGCAATCGCAATTGACAGGAACTACATCCAGAACGCAACAATGTCCTTCGGAAACCTGAGTAAGGCAGACCACTATGCTGCCCTGGATGAACTTATTGATGCATTATAATTCTATTTAGGAGGCGAAAACACAATGGCAGAATTCCCATTTGACATTTCCCCAATGTATGAAGGAGAAAGAGTAAGAAAAGAAGGAATGTTTGTAGAGCTTGGTGGCCCGAAGTCCGTCGGTCTGGAACTTGTCCGTGCGGCAGATATGGATTCAATCGTGGATGACAAAGTAACAATTGTCGGTCCTGACCTTAAGCAGCTCGAAGAAGGGAAGACATACCCCTGGGCAATGGTCTTTAACATTGGTGGAGAACTTGTCGAGCCTGATCTCGAATCAGTCGTAGAAAGGCGTGTTCACGACTTCATCAACTACTGCCAGGGCATCATGCACCTGAACCAGAGGTACGATGTCTGGATGAGAGTTTCCAAGGACACAGCTGCAAAGATGGACTCCTTCGACTCCTTCGGAAAAGCTGTAATGATGCTCTTCAAGAGTGAACTGCCCTTCATCGAGAAGATGCAGGTTACCTTCTACACCGATGAAGAAGAGGTTAAGAAGCAGCTCGAAGCCGCAAAGGATATCTTCAAGGCAAGAGACGCAAGGACAAAAGACCTGCACGATGAAGATGTGGATGTCTTCTACGGATGCACACTCTGCCAGTCCTTTGCTCCGACCAACGTCTGTGTAGTCTCTCCTGACAGGGTTTCTCTCTGTGGTGCAATCAACTGGTTCGACGGCCGTGCAGCAGCAAAGGTAGACCCCGAAGGTCCCCAGTTTGAAATCGCCAAGGGTGAACTTCTTGATGCCAATATGGGTGAATACTCCGGTGTAAACGAAATTGCCAAGAAACTCTCCGCCGGCGAATTCGACAAGATAAAACTCCACTCCTTCTTTGACTCCCCGCACACATCCTGCGGCTGCTTTGAAGTAGTCGGGTTCTACATCCCTGAAGTCGACGGTATTGGCTGGGTTAACAGAGAGTACCAGGGAATGGCCCCGAACGGTATTGGCTTCTCCACAATGGCCGGTCAGACTGGTGGCGGAAAGCAGATCGTAGGTTTCCTCGGTATCGGTATCAACTACTTCTATTCCCCGAAGTTCATCCAGGCTGACGGCGGCTGGAACAGAGTTGTCTGGCTCCCCTCGATGCTTAAGGAGAAGATTGACGAAACCATCCCTGCAGACCTCAAAGACAAGATCGCAACCGAGAAAGATGCAACTGACATCCAGTCCCTGAAGGCCTTCCTCGAAGAGAAGAAACACCCAATAGTTGCCACCTGGGCAGCAGCTGAAGAAGAGGAAGAAGAAGAGGAAGAAGAAGAGGAAGTAGCAGTCGCAGCCGCTCCAATGATGATGCCTGCAGCTGGCTTCCAGATGCCTGCAATGCCAATGATGTCCGGCGGTTCAGGTAGCGGAATAAAGCTGACCTTCAAGAACGCAAAGATCACCATTGACAGGATGATC